>NZ_KI914959.1:0-2754 GCF_000520575.1 Arthrobacter sp. I3 | reverse complement strand
CCGCCGTAAGGGTTGGCGCCGTAGTGGGACTGGCCGTACTGGGTTTGCTGCGACTGGCCGTACGGGGTTTGCTGGGACTGGCCATAGGGCGGGTGGCCGGGCTGGGCGGGCTGGCCCTGGCCGGCCTGGGAGAACCCGCCGTACGGGCCGGCCTGCTGGGCCGGGGCGCCGATCTGCTGGGTGTCCGCGGCGGAGGGCTGGTGCTGCTGGTAGACCGGACGCGGCGCGCCATCCTCGGCGCGGTCCAGCCGGAGGGTCGGGTTCTCGGGGGCCGGGCTTCCGGCTACTGAGGTTTCGGACGTCGTGCTTTCGGATGCCGGATTTCCCGGTGCCGCCTCAGGCGCGCGGCCGGCATGCGGCTGCTCCGGCGAGCCCTCCCGCACTCCCGCCGGTTCCTGGTTCTGTTGTGTCGGCTCCGGTGACACACCCGGCACTGGGTTCTCAGTCATGAGACTTCCTTTCGTCCTCGTCTGCCTATAACTATGAACGCTCAGGCTGACACTAGAGCGGACATTTGCTGGGAGGTTCCTGAACGGACAGTTTGCGGCCTGCGGGCCCGTGTTTCCCAGTTTAAGCCCGTTTCGCTGGTGGCATATTCCCCTAGGTGGACTGCCTTTTGGGTGCACCATAGAATCAAATGGAAATGCCACAGCGACCTGCGGCTTTACATCTGCGTGGGGGCGCTGCTGCATTCTGTGACGGCTGGTTCGACCGAACCGGTCCCAGAAGTGCTGAAGGGTTGCACATGCGGTCTAAGTTGAATCGTTTCCTCGCCGTCTTTGGCGTCGCTGGATTGCTGGCGCTCCCCGCCGCTCCGGCCCTGGCCGAAGATCCGGTGGCCATTCCGTCCGGGCAGAACATCGTGGACAGCGCGAACGTGCTCGGCAGCCGCAAGGCCGAAGTCCAGGACGCCATCCAGAAGCTCCTCAAGGACCACAAGTACAACCTCTACGTCATCACGGCAAAGACGTTCGAGAATCCTGCCGACCCCGCGGGGTGGGCCCAGGCCGTCGCGACCAACAAGGGTATGGGCAAGGCCGACGTCATCCTGACCATGTCCGACGACGGCAAGTACTACTTCTCCCCTGCCAGGGCCAGCGCGATCTATCCCAAGACCGACAGCATCGTCCAGAACGCCATCGTGCCGAACCTGGCCGGCGGAAAGCGCGACTTCGCCCAGGCCGCCATTGATACGGCCGCTGCGGTGGGCGACGCGGCCGGCGGCGGCAGCGGAACGGTGCCCTCCGGCGCCGGGGCGGGCAGCGCCGTCCTCGTCGGAGTCGGCGTCGTGGCTGTGGGCGGTGCGGGAACGTACCTGTACCTGCGCAGCCGCCGGAAGAAGGCCCTGCAAAGTTCGGGGGCGTCAGCCGGGGCCCAGGGCGGGCAGCCGGACCCGCTGGCAGGGCTCACCGTGGCCGAGCTGCGCCGGAAGAGCGATTCGCTGCTGATCGAGGCCGATGACGCCATCAAGTCCAGCGAGCAGGAGCTGGGATTCGCCCAGGCCCAATACGGGGACGCCGCGGTGGGCAATTTCACCAAGGCTTTGCAGGAGGCCAAGGGCCACATGACGGAATCGTTCAAGCTGCAGCAGCAACTTGACGACCACATCCCCGACACCGAGGAGCAGCAACGGAGCTGGCTCGTTGAAATCATCGGCCGCTCCGAAGCCGCGCTGGCATCGCTGCAGGAACAGAAAGCCGATTTCGATTCCCTCCGGGAGCTGGAAAAGAACGCCCCGCAGGCCCTCGCCGCCGTCGGCGCCGGCGCCGCGGACGCCCAGGCAAAGCTTGCCGCCGCCGAACAGTCGCTGACCGATCTGCGGGCCAAGTACGCCGAGAGTGCCCTGGTCCAGGTCGCGGACAACATCAAACAGGCCAAGGAACGTCTCGACTTCGTGCAGAACGCCTCCACGGCGGCGCAGGAAAAGCTCGCCGCGGGTGAAAGCAGCCTCGCCGCGGTCGCCGTCCGCGCCGCCGAGGAAAGCCTGCACCAGACGAACGTGCTGATCGGCGCCATCACCAAGGTGGCCGGCAGCCTCGACGAGGCACGCAACAGCCTGGAAGCCGCCGTCGTCGATACCGCGCAGGACCTGGCCCAGGCGAAGGCGATGATCCAGTCCGGCGCCCATCCGGAACTTGCCGGCCCCGTGGCTGCGGCGGAAGCCGCGCTCGCCCAGGTCAAAACGGAAATCCTGGGCGGCAAGATTGATCCGATCGCGACGCTGGAACGGGTCGTCACGGCCCACCAGGCACTCGACCAGTCCCTGGCCGGAATCCGCGACCAGCAGGACCAGGCGCGCCGGGCCCAGGCCTCACTGCAGCAGAGCATCATGTCGGCCCAGGCCCAGATCAGCGCGACGTCGGACTACATCACCGCCCGCCGCGGCGGCGTAGGCACCGATGCGCGCACACGCCTGGCGGAAGCCCAGCGGAACCTGGACTATGCGCTCTCCATTTCCCGCACCGACCCCGTTACGGCCTTGCAGTACGCACAGCAGGCCTACGCGCTGGCGGCACAGGCCGCGCAGCTGGCCCAGTCCGACGTCGACCAATTCGGCGGCTACGCCAACCAGGGCCAAGGCTACGGCCGGGGCGGCATGTTCGGCGGCAGCGGCGGGGGCGGCCTCGGCGGCGCGATCCTCGGCGGAATCCTCATCAATTCGATCCTCCACGGTGGAGGCGGCGGAGGCTGGGGCGGCGGCGGAGGCGGCTGGGGCGGCGGAGGCGGGGATGACTCCGGCGGAGGCTGGGGCGG
>NZ_KI914958.1:8235-25751 GCF_000520575.1 Arthrobacter sp. I3 | reverse complement strand
TGGTCCCGGACCACCACGGCGTCGGACGCGCTGCCGAGTGCGGCGGCGACGGCGGCCTCGAATCCGGGATCCACGGTGATCATGGATGCCAGCGATCCCAGGACCCCGTCGGCCAGGTCCCCGGCTGCGGCGCCGAGCACATGCCCGGAGCCGTCTTTGCGGTTCAGGCCCAGCTGGAGGGCATCGCGGCGGGCCATAAGGGCGCCACGTTCCCGCTCGCCTTCGCGCTCGGCCGCCTTCAGGGCGTCAATTTCGGCGATGATGGTTTCGAGGGCCTCGCTCGCGGCCTCGTAATCGGCGTCGAGCGATTCCTCGCCGTCCTCGACCCCTGCGACCTGCGCTTCCAGGGCCGTGAACTCGCTGTGCGCCTGGCGTCGGCGCTCCTCGCCGGCCTTTTGCGATTCGCGGAGACGGCCGAGCTCGGACTGGGCAGACTCGACACGGGACCGTGCCGCGCCGACCTGCCCGGCGAGCTTGGCCAGGCCTTCACGCCGGTCCGCGGCGGCCCGGAGCAGGGCCGCGAGCCGCTTGTCCTCGGCGGCGGCGGCCTGTTCGGCGTCGTGTTTGGCGGCTGTCGCGGCGTCCAGGGCCTCGGTGCGGTCCAGGATCTGCCGTTCCAGCCCGGCCTGCTCGTCGCGGACGCGGGCGGCCTGCTGCTCCAGCTGGTCCGGGTCCCGGCCGGTGTCCGGAACCACATCCGCGGCGCCGAGCAGGCGGCGGCGTTCCTCGGCGAGCGAGCCGAGGGAACGGAGCCGTTCGCGCCCGGTGGAGAGCGAATACCAGTTCTCCCGCGCGGCGTTCAGCGCCGGCGTGGCCTCGGCTGCGAGCCCTTCGAGGACGGCCTGGCGCTGCCGCCCCGCCTCGAGGTCGCGTTCGACGACGGCGCGGCGTGCCTTGAGCGCCGATTCATCCGCCACGTCCTGCGCCAGCGCGGACTGCAGCGCAACGAGGTCGTCGGCCAGGAGCCGTGAGCGGGCGTCACGGACCTCGAACTGGACGCTCTGGGCGCGCCGGGCCACCTCGGCCTGTTTGCCCAGCGGGGTCAGCTGCCGCCGGATTTCGCCGGTGAGGTCGCTGAGCCGGGACAGGTTGGCCTGCATGGCTTCGAGTTTGCGGACCGTCTTTTCCTTGCGGCGGCGGTGTTTGAGGATGCCGGCGGCCTCCTCGATGAAGCCGCGCCGGTCCTCGGGGGTGGCGTGCAGGACCTTGTCCAGCTGGCCCTGGCCGACAATCACGTGCATCTCGCGGCCCAGCCCCGAATCGGAGAGCAGCTCCTGGATATCGAGCAGCCGGCATCCCGCGCCGTTGATGGCGTATTCCGAGCCGCCGGTCCGGAACAGCGTGCGCGAGATCGTGACCTCGCTGTATTCGATCGGGAGGGCGCCGTCGCTGTTATCGATGGTCAGCGAGACGTGCGCCCGGCCCAGGGGCGGCCGGCCCGAGGTGCCGGCAAAGATCACGTCTTCCATCTTGCCGCCGCGGAGGGTCTTGGCTCCCTGTTCGCCCATGACCCAGGCCAGCGCGTCCACCACGTTGGATTTGCCCGAGCCGTTGGGGCCCACCACGGCGGTGACGCCCGGTTCGAATTCAAAGGTCGTCGCTGAGGCGAACGACTTGAATCCCCGGACGGTCAGACTTTTCAGGTGCAAGGCGCTTCGGTTCTCCTGGTCGGCGGACTGGCCCGCTGTCCGACGAAAGCATGATTCGGACGGACGCGGGGGGTTCGGGGCGGCCCCGGATACATACAATCTACTGCGCATCTGCGGCCATTCCGCGCAGAACCAGCGCGAAGCCGCCGCAGATGGCGGAGGCCGCATATGCGGGAATTGACCTGCACGGGGCATAGTTAAGCTCTCGGGCTTGTGAGCGGCCACCGCCGGAGCGCAGGACGGACATGAACAGGGGCTTGAATTGGTAGGCAATGCAACATTCCGGCACAGCAACACCGCTCTACTTTCGGTAAGCAGCGTCGAAGCTCCGACGATCGTCAGTTCCATGGATTTCGACCGCAGGCTGGCTTCGACCCTGCGGCGACTGAGGGTCCCCCCGAAACTGCTCGAACGGGTCGCGGGCATCACGCACCGGCGCTGGTGGGCCCCCGGGACATCGTTCGACGACGCAGCCATCGAGGCGGGTGCAAAGGCCCTGGCCGAGTCCGGCATCGAAGCGTCCGAGATTGGCCTGCTGATCAACACCTCCGTGACGCGGCGCAACCTCGAACCGTCCGTCGCGGTAAAGATCCATCACGGACTGCGCCTGCCTTCGTCGGCCATGAACTTTGATCTGGCCAACGCCTGCCTCGGATTCGTCAACGGCATGACCCTGGCGGCCAACATGATCGACTCCGGCCAGATCAAGTACGCGATGATCGTCAACGGTGAAGACGCCCAGGCAACGCAGGAGGCCACCCTGGCCCGGCTGCAGCGGCCCGAGACGACCCGCGAGGACTTCAACCGCGAGTTCGCCACACTGACGCTCGGCTCCGGAGCGGCTGCGGCCGTCCTGGGCCCGGCGGACGAGCACCCCGGGGCGCACCGGGTCCTCGGCGGCGTGATGCGTGCCGGCACCGAGCACCATGAACTGTGCGTGGGCAGCATTGACGGCATGGCCACCGACACCAAAGGCCTGCTCGACGGCGGCCTGCAGCTCGTGGTCGATGCCTGGCACGAGGCCCAGCCGGAGTGGGACTGGGCCTCGATGGACCGCTACGTCACGCACCAGGTGAGCAATGCCTATACCCAGGCCATCATCAACGCCATTGACCTGGACCCGGACAAGGTGCCGATCACGTTCCCGCACTGGGGCAATGTGGGCCCGGCCTCCCTCCCCATGACCCTTGCGGCCGAAGCGCAGACTCTCGCGGCCGGGGATCGCGTGCTGTGCATGGGCGTCGGTTCCGGCCTGAACACCGCCATGGTGGAAATCGTTTGGTAGCCGCCGACTGGCCCGGCGTCGACCCCGAATGGTCGCGCGAAATCGATGTGGCTTCCACCTCCGCCGCGGATGAGCCCGGCACCGTGCGCCGCTGGCACCTGCTGGACAACGGTGCCCAGCTCGCGCGCCGCGGCCTGACACCTGCCGGCACCCTGCTGTGCGTGCATGGCAACCCGACGTGGTCCTACCTGTGGCGGACCCTGCTGGCCGCCGGATCCGACCCCGCACATCCGTGGCGCGTGGTGGCCGTGGACCAGCTGGACATGGGCTTCTCCGAGCGCACCGGCACGTTCCGGCGCCTGGAGGACCGGATCAACGACCTGGGCGACCTCACCGCGGCGCTCGGCCTGGACGGCCCGGTCGTCACCGTCGGCCACGATTGGGGCGGCGTGATCAGCCTGGGCTGGGCCGTGGCCCATCCGCAGCAGCTCGCTGGCGTCGTGCTGACGAACACAGCCGTGCACCAGCCCTCCGGCGCCCGTATCCCGCCTGCACTGCGGCTTGCCTTGCACCCTGCCGTGCACCGCTGGGGAACGACGGGGACGGACACCTTCCTGCGCGTGACGCATGCCCTGGCCCACCCACCGCTCGCCGCCGATGTCCGTGGCGCCTTCATGGCCCCCTACCGCGGCGCCGGCCGCCGCGCCGGCGTGGGGAACTTTGTCGCGGACATTCCCGCCGACGCGTCCCACCCCAGCTTTCCGACGCTCAGCCGCGTCGCGGAAGGGGTGCGCGGGCTGAGGGTTCCGGCCCTGATGCTCTGGGGCCCGCGCGATCCGATCTTTTCCGACCGGTACCTCAAGGACCTCATCGGCCGGCTGCCGGACGCGAAAGTTCACCGCTTCGAGGGTGCCGGCCACCTGGTCGCGGAAGACAGGGACATCGCCGCGCCCGTCTTCGAGTGGCTGGCCGGGTGCGGCCCGGACAGCGGGCCGGCCAACGAACTGGCCGACGGCCCGGCCGACGACGCGATGCTGGAATTCGGGACGGGGCCCCTGAAGCCCGGCGCAGGGGTTCCGCCCCTTTGGGCGCCCCTCGCCGAGCTGGCGGCGGGACCAGCGGCCGGGGATACCGCCGTCGCGGAAATGGCCACGGACGGCAGCGTCGCCCGCTCGCTCAGCTGGCAGGAGCTCGAACAGGACATTGCCGCCCTCGCGGCGGGCCTGCAGGACATCGGTGTAGGGAACGGCACCCGGGTGAGCCTGATGGTTCCCCCGACATTCCCGCCGACGCGTCCCACCCCAGCTTTCCGACGCTCAGCCGCGTCGCGGAAGGGGTGCGCGGGCTGAGGGTTCCGGCCCTGATGCTCTGGGGCCCGCGCGATCCGATCTTTTCCGACCGGTACCTCAAGGACCTCATCGGCCGGCTGCCGGACGCGAAAGTTCACCGCTTCGAGGGTGCCGGCCACCTGGTCGCGGAAGACAGGGACATCGCCGCGCCCGTCTTCGAGTGGCTGGCCGGGTGCGGCCCGGACAGCGGGCCGGCCAACGAACTGGCCGACGGCCCGGCCGACGACGCGATGCTGGAATTCGGGACGGGGCCCCTGAAGCCCGGCGCAGGGGTTCCGCCCCTTTGGGCGCCCCTCGCCGAGCTGGCGGCGGGACCAGCGGCCGGGGATACCGCCGTCGCGGAAATGGCCACGGACGGCAGCGTCGCCCGCTCGCTCAGCTGGCAGGAGCTCGAACAGGACATTGCCGCCCTCGCGGCGGGCCTGCAGGACATCGGTGTAGGGAACGGCACCCGGGTGAGCCTGATGGTTCCCCCGGGCGTGGACCTGACCGTGGTCCTCTACGCCTGCCTGCGGCTCGGCGCGGTGGTCATCCTGGCCGACGCCGGCCTGGGCACCCGCGGCCTGAGCCGGGCGGTGAAGGGCGCCACCCCGGACTTCCTCATCGGAATCGACAAGGCCCTGGCGGCCGCCTCGGTACTTGGCTGGCCGGGACGGCGCATGAGTGTGCGGGACCTGCCGGCCCGGCGCCGCCGGCTCCTCGCCGTCGAGACCTCCCTGGCTGCCCTTTTCCGCCACGGAGCCGACCTCAGCCCCGGACTCCCTCGCCCGGGCACGGCCCCGGTTCCGGACCCGGACGCCCCCGCAGCCGTGCTGTTCACCTCCGGTTCCACCGGGCCCGCCAAGGGCGTGGTCTACACGCACCGGCGGCTGGCGGCGATGCGCGATGCCGTGGCCGCGACGCTGGAGATCCGCCCGGGCGCACGCCTGGTGGCGGGCTTCGCGCCGTTCGCCCTGCTGGGACCGGCGCTCGGAGCCGTTTCGGTGACGCCCGCCATGGACGTCACCGCCCCCCGCACCCTGACGGCCAGCGCGCTGGCGCACGCCGCAGCAGCCATCAACGCCACGGTGGTCTTCGCCTCCCCCGCGGCGCTGCGCAACGTCCTGGCCACCCGGGTCGGCCTGAGCCGGGCCGGGCACGAGGCCCTGGGGCGCGTGGAGCTGCTGCTCTCCGCCGGCGCGCCGGTCCCTGAAGCCCTTCTCGCAGAGGTGCAGCGGCTGCTGCCGCGGGCCTCGCTGCACACCCCGTACGGGATGACCGAGGCGCTGCCCGTCACGGACATCAGCCTCGAACAGATCCGTGCCGCCGCGGCCGACGCCGCCGCCGGAACCATGGCAGGCGCCGGCAACGGCGTGTGCGTGGGCCGGCCGGTGCAGGGCGCCCACGTGGCCATCATCCCCCTGGCCGCGGACGGCACCGCACCCGGGAACGAGCCCGTCAGGGAGGCCGGAGTGAGCGGGGAGATCCTCATCAGCGCCCCGCACGTGAAAGAAGCCTACGACCGGCTCTGGCTAACCCAGCGCGAGAGCATCCGCACGGCCGGATGGCACCGCACCGGCGACGTGGGGCACCTCGACGCCGCCGGCCGGCTCTGGGTGGAAGGACGCCTCGTGCACGTCGTGACGGCCCCGGGCGCCGTGGTGACGCCGGTGGGCGCCGAGCAGGCCATCGAACGACTGGACGACGTCGGGATGGCAGCCGTCGTCGGGGTCGGTCCGTCCGGGACCCAGGCTGTCGTTGCCGTCGTCGAAACCGTTCCGCCGGTCCGCCGGGCCGGTCTGGCCGCGCCTCAGCTGGCGGGCCGCGTCCGGGACGCCGCCCGCGCGGCAGAGGTCAGCGTCTCCGCCGTGCTCGCTGTCCCCTCCCAGCCGACCGACATCCGCCACAACGCCAAGATCGACAGGAGCCGCCTGGCCCGGTGGGCTTCGGCGGTGCTGGCCGGCGGCCGTCCGGGCACGCCATGAGGGTCCTCGTCACCGGCGCCAGCGGACTGCTCGGCGGGGAAGTCGCGCGGCTGCTGGTGCGGCAGGGCCACGCCGTCAGCACGTTCCAGCGCCGCCCCTCCGGCGTCGACGGCGCCACGGACCTCCAAGGGTCCGTTACTGACGAGGCCGCCGTGCGCCGCGCCGTCTCCGGCGCCGAGGGCGTCATCCACCTGGCCGCGAAGGTCTCCTTCACCGGCCGCGCCGCGGAGTTCGACGAGGTCAATGTCGAAGGCACGCGCCGCCTGCTCCGGGCCGCCCGCGAGGCCGGTGTGCGGGAGCTGGTGTTTGTCTCCTCCCCGTCCGTGGCCAATTCCGGGGCCGCCATCGCCGGGCTGGGCGCCGAGGCGGCGGACCCGGTCCGCGCGCACGGTGACTACTCCCGCACGAAGGCCGAGGCCGAACTGCTGGCGCTGGCCGCGGACTCGCCGGGTTTCCGGGTCACGGCGGTGCGCCCGCACATCGTCTGGGGCCCGGGTGACACGCAGCTGGTGGAACGGGTGCTGGAACGTGCCAGCCGCGGCCGCTTGCCGCTGCTCGACGCCGGCGCGGCCCTGATCGACACGACCTACGTGGACAATGCCGCTTCGGCCATCGTCGCCGCGCTTGACCGGATGGAGTACGTCCACGGCCGGGCGCTCGTGGTCAGCAACGGCGAACCCCGCCCGGTCGGTGAGCTGCTGGCGGGCATTTGCGCCGCGGGCGGCGTCCCTGCGCCGTCGTGGACGGTGCCGGGCAGCTTCGCGCGGGCTGCGGGATCGGTGGTGGAGAAGGTGTGGTCCCGGTCCGGCCGGTCCGGGGAGCCGCCGATGACCAGATTCCTCGCTGAGCAGCTCTCCACCGCCCACTGGTTCGACCAGCGCGAGACCCGTGAACTCCTCAACTGGTCCCCCGCCGTTTCGCTTGACGAGGGCCTGGCGAGGCTGGCCGGGCACTACGCCCGGATTCCCCCTACCAGCGCCCGTTCCGGGGCCGGGGCTGGCAGACGGGGCAGGTGTACGAGGACCGGTTCATGAACTGTTCCCGCAAGAGCCGGCTGACCCGGCCGGCGGCGGCGCAGCGCTTGCACTCGAGCCCCTCCCGGCCGTAGGCGTTCAGGGAACGGTCGAAGTACCCGGAGGCTCCGTTGACGTTGACGTAGAGCGAATCGAAGCTCGTGCCGCCGGCGGCCAGGGCATCCGTCATGACCTCGCGGGCGGCGTCGAGGACCCGCTGCGCGTCGGGGCGGCGCAGGGTGTCGGTGGGCCGGGCGTAGTGCAGCCGCGCCGTCCAGAGGGCCTCGTCTGCGTAGATGTTGCCGATCCCGGACACCAGGCCCTGGTCCAGCAGCGCCCGCTTGAGCCCGGTTTTCCGGGCCCGCAGGCGCCGGTAGAAGGTCTCGAAGGAGAACCAGGGATCCAGCGGGTCACGGGCAATGTGCGCGGCTTCCTCGGCGATGAGCGGCAGCGGCGTTTCGGCGAGGCCGCCAGGGCCGCCGTCGTCGGTGGGGATCAGCGTGGTCAGGAACAGGCCGCCGAAGATGCGCTGGTCCACGAACCGGAGCTGTCCGGGCATGCCGTCGGCTGGGCTGAGACGCAGCCTGACCTTCAGGTGTTTTTCATCCGGAACGCCGGGTTCCTGCATGAGCAGCTGGCCGGACATGCCCAGATGGGCCATGAGCGCGACGTNNGTCCGCCAGCGGCATCCACAGGAATTTGCCGCGGCGGACCACGTCCAGGACCCGTGCGCCTTCAAGGTTGCCGGCAAAGTCTTCCGGTCCCTGGGCGTGCCGGCGCAGGGAGCGCGGGTCCAGGACCTCGACGGAGGTGATGGTCCGGCCGCGCACCCAGCTCACCAGGCCGCGCCGGACCACCTCGACCTCGGGCAGTTCAGGCAATGCCGCTGCCTAGCTGCCGGTCTGGGACTGCAGCTGCTGCGGATCCGGCGCGGACGGGGCGGTCAGCCGGCGCCAGGCGTCGGCGGCGGCTTCCTGTTCGGCCTCTTTCTTGGAGTTGCCGGTGCCGGTGCCGTAGTCCGTGCCGCCGATCCGCAGCACAGCCTCGAACGTCCGGGCGTGGTCCGGCCCGGAGCCGTCGACCGCGTAGTTGATGGTCCCGAGCTGCCGGCTGGCGGCGAGCTCCTGGATGGAAGTCTTCCAGTCGGTGCCCGCGCCGAGGGCGGCGGCGTCCTTCAACAGCGGGCCGACCAGCCGCATGACCAGCTGCCGGGCCGTCTCGATGTCGTTGGAGAGGTAGGTGGCGCCGATCAGCGCCTCCATGGTGTCCGCCAGGATGGAGGCCTTGTTCTTGCCTTCGGTGAGCTTTTCGCCCTGTCCAAGGTAGATGAACTCCCCCAGCCCGATGCTGCGGCCGATGCCGGCCAGCGCCCGGGTGCTGACGACGGCGGAGCGGCGCTTGGCCAGGTCGCCTTCGGGCAGCGTGGGGTTGTCACGGTACAGCGCGTCCGTTACGGAAAACCCCAGGATGGAGTCGCCCAGGAACTCGAGCCGTTCGTTGGTGGGGATGCCGCCGTTTTCGTAGGCGTAGGAACGGTGTGTGAGCGCAAGACGAAGCGTCCCGGCGTCAATAGTGACACCGAGACGCTTCAGAAGCTCTTCAGTTGAAGACATCTTTTTCAGCCTGTTGGCGGATTAGACGTCTGCGACCTTGCGGCCCTTGTACTCAAGGAACAGCGCAGTGCCAGCCGAGTCGGTAACGACCTTTGCCTGGTGCGGCAGGCTGTACGTGACCTGGCCGTTCTCGACAGTCTTCACCAGGTGGGGGGCAGTTGCCTTCCACTGGGAGCGGCGGGCGCGGGTATTCGAGCGAGACATTTTCCGCTTCGGGACAGCCACGGCTAACTCATTTCTCTCTAGAAAAACACTTACAAATCAGTTTTGCCGGTCAGGCTTAGCCAAGTCAGCCAGGGCGGCCCAGCGAGGATCTACGACCTCGTGGTGATGCCCCGGCTCGTCTTCCAGGCGCACTCCACATTCGGAGCAAAGGCCCTGGCAGTCTTCCCGGCACACCGGCTGGAACGGCAGTATGGTGACAACTGCGTCCCGCAACACCGGCTCAAGATCGATCAGATCGTGCTCGACTCGACGTTGCTCTTCTTCGTCTTCTTCGTCGGAGAACACAGCATCCTCGTAGAAGAAAAGTTCTTGCACATCAACCTCTTGGTCATACGCAAGGGGATCCAGGCATCGGCCGCATTCGCCAGTAACTTCAACGTGCGCGGTTCCTGATACCAGAATTCCTTCGTGTACGGCCTCAAGCCGCAGGTCCAGCTCGACATCCGAGCCTTCCTGCACGCCAATGAGCGCCACGCCAAGATCACTTGGCGCGGTTACATGTTCCGTCAGCGTCCGCATGCTTCCCGGACTGCGTCCGAGGTCCTTGACGTCGAACGCCAAGGGCGAACTAGCATCTCGTTTAATGAGAACTCCTGTTGAACATATGACCGACGTACTATCTTAGCCTGAACTTCCGGACGGACTCAAACCGGGGGGCACGCCGGCGGTTCACACCACAAGCGGCCCCGGATTCGGGCCACGCAACCGGCAGCAGGCCGCCGAGTACCGGTCAAGCTTACACTTTGCGCGCCCGGTTCGGGACCGGCTCGCCCGGGGCCAGCCGTTTCAGCACAGAGCGGGGAACAAAGTCCGAGACGTCCCCGCCGAGGGCGAAGACCTCTTTGATGAGGGTGGAGGACAGGTGCAGGTAGTGGCCTTCCGCCGGCAGGAACACCGTCTCGACACCGGTCAGCTGCCGGTTCATCGTGGCCATCGGCAGCTCGTAGTCGAAGTCCGAGGACGAACGCAGGCCCTTGACGATCGCCGACACACCGCGCTGCCGGCAGTACTCGGCCAGGAGACCCTCCCCGACGGGTTCAACCACGATCCCGCGCAAGGACGCGAACGTTTCCCTGGCCATGTCGATCCGCTCCTCCAGGCTGAAGCGGTACTTCTTGGAATAGTTCGTGGACACGGCCACGATCACCTCGTCGAAGAGGCCCGCGGCACGCGCAATGACTTCCAGGTGTCCGTTGTGGATGGGGTCAAAAGAGCCAGGGCAAACAGCGCGTCTCATGCTCCGAACCTACCGTATCCGCGCCGCAGCCCGGGATAACATGGCTGAATGTCAGCATCGAACAATCGCGCGACTTCTCCTTTCACTGTGCGGCCTGTCACTGTGCGGCCCGTCACTGCGCCGCCTTTCACCGTGGACGGCGGCGTGGTCCTGGTCACCGGTGCCGCCAGCGGCATGGGCCGGCTCTACGCCCTCCGCGCCGCCCGGGAAGGCGCCGAGGTAGTGATCCTCTGGGACGTCGACGCCGATGCCCTGGCCTGCACCGCCGTTGAAGTCGCCGCTTTGGGCGCCCGCGCCGTCCCCCGCACGGTGGACCTGGCGGATCGCGCCGCGATTGCCGACGCCGCCCGGGAGGCCAGGGCCGAGGGACCGCTGGCCCTCCTGGTCAATAACGCCGGGATTGTCCGCGGCGCGTACTTCTGGGACCACGCCCCGGACCATGACATCGCCCTGACCATGGACATCAACGCCCTCGCCCCCATGTACGTCACCCTGGAGTTCCTGCCCGACATGATGGCCGGCGCCGGCCGCCCGCGCCGGATCCTCAACGTTGCCTCTGCCGCCGGCACGGTCTCGAATCCGCGGATGAGCGTGTACGCGGCCTCGAAGTGGGCCGTCATCGGCTGGAGCGACTCGCTCCGGCTCGAGCTTGAGCAGCAGGGCTACGGCCACCTGAAAGTCACCACCTTCTGCCCCAGCTACATTTCCACCGGCATGTTCGAGGGAGCCCGGGGTCCCCTGCTGACCCCGCTCATGACGCCGGAGGATGCCGTGGACAGGGCTTGGCGCGCTACGGCCGCCGGGCGGCCACAGCTGATCGCCCCGGCCATGGCCACGGTGGGGAAAGTACTCAAGGGCATCCTGCCGGTGCGGGCGTGGGACTTCGTGGGCGGAAAGGTCTTTGGGATCTACACCACCATGGACAGCTTCACCGGCCGGAACGAGAAGGCGGGCACCCGATGAGCCCCCGCATGCCGTTGCCGTGGCAGCGCGCCGCAACCGGCGCCAATCTGCTCTCCCCCGATGGCTCGCTGGGCGTGACGATCTTCGAGGAGATGACCACCCTGGCCCTGAGCACGGGCGCCATCAACCTTGGCCAGGGCTTCCCGGACGAGGACGGCCCCGTGGAGATCAAGGAGGCCGCCCAGGCAGCGATCGCCGCCGGAGCCAACCAGTATGCGCCCGGCAAGGGCATCCTGCCGCTGCGGGAGGCGATCTCGGTGCACCAGCAGCGGTTCTACGGGCTGGCCGCGGATCCGCAGACCGAAATCATCGTCACTACCGGCGCCACGGAGGCCATTGCCGCTGCCCTGCTCGCGCTGGTAGGTCCGGGAGATGAAGTGCTCACCTTCGAGCCGTTCTACGACTCCTATGGCGCCATCATCGGGCTCTCCGGCGCCACGCACGTCACCGCCCCGCTCCTGGCCCCGGATTTCATGCCGGACCTGGCCGCACTCGAGGCCGCGTTCAGCAACCGCACCAAGGTGGTGCTGATCAACAATCCGCACAACCCGACCGGGGCGGTGTTTCCCCGCGAGGTGCTCGAGCGCGTCGTCGAACTGGCCGCGAAATACGACGCCGTCATCGTCACCGACGAAGTGTACGAGCACCTGACCTTCGGTGTGCGGCACATCCCGATCGCGACGCTGCCCGGGGCGGCGGAGCGCACGCTGACCATTTCCTCGGCCGGCAAGACGTTCTCCTTCACCGGCTGGAAGATCGGCTGGCTCTCCGGGCCGGAGGAGCTCGTGGCCGCGGCCCGGACGGTCAAGCAGTTCCTTAGCTACAGTTCCGGCACGCCCTTCCAGGCCGCCATCGCGGTGGGCCTGGGGCTTCCGGACGAGTTTTACGCCGGCATCGCCGACACCCTCCGGTACAAGCGCGACATCCTCAGCGAGGGACTGCGCGCGGCCGGCCTCGACGTGCTGACCCCGCAGGGGACCTACTTCGTCAACGTGGACACCTCACCGCTGGGGATCACCGATTCCGTGGAGCTGGCCCGCAGGCTGCCGGCCCTCGTGGGCGTCGCCGCGATCCCTGTGCCCGTCTTCTGTCACGCCGACGGCGCCGAACGCACCCGCAGCCTGCTCCGCTTCGCGTTCTGCAAGCAGCTGCACGTGCTGGAGGAGGCCGCCGAGCGGCTGGCGACCTTGCGCGACAGGCTGTGAACATGGCCGGGCAGCAATTCGGGGCCTCGCGGTTCCTGCGGACCACCGGGCAGCACGCCGTGATCGAACCGGATCCCTTTAACGACGGCGGCTTCGTGCTGAGCATCGGCGGCGCCGAGCAGTCCCACGTCAACCTGGCCGACCCCGCGGACATCTTCTACGAATACCTGCGCAGGATCGGGCACGTGGTGGACCTCGCCGCCCCGTGGGGCGAGCCGATCACGGCGCTGCACCTGGGCGCCGGGGCCCTGACCCTGGCCCGCTACATCCAGGCCACCCGGCCCGGCTCGGTTCAGTACGCGGTGGAGCTGGAGCGGGAACTGCTGGACTTTGTGCTCGCACAGCTGCCCCTGCCGGAGGGGACCGAGCTGCACACAGTGATCGGCGATGCCCGCGACGCCCTCGCCGGGCTTCCGGCGGGCCTGCGGTTCGACGTCGTGATCCTGGACATCTTCTCCGGGCCGGAGGCGCCGGAACACATCGCGTGTACCGGGTTCTACCAGGAGGCGGCGGCCCGGCTGACGCCGCGCGGCGTGTTGATCGTCAACGTGGGCGACGAACCCGGACTGACCCTGGTCCGGAGCCAGATCGCGGCCATGCGCCGGGCCATGGCCGACGTCTCGGCCTTCGCGGAGGCCGGAATGTTCACTGGCCGGTACCCCGGGAACATCATCCTGACCGGGACGCAGGGGCCGTGGCCGGAGGTCTGGACGGCGGCGCTCACGGCGCGCGGTCCGCATCCGGCCCGGCTGCTCACCGGCGTCGATTTGGACGCGCTGGCCGGCTAGTCCCCTGCTTCCAGGTCCGCTGCTTCCACAGCGTCCGCGGCTTCCACGCCGGGCTCGGTGAACCACAGCCGGGTTTCGCCGTACTTCTTCTCGGCAAACCGTTCCATGCCCTGGGGCCATGCCGGCTCGGGGCTCCGGGACGAGCGTTCCACCACCACGACCGCTCCCTCGCCCAGGTGCGGCACCAGCTTGGCCAGCACGGCAGCGAGGGCCGGCTCGTCCAGGGGGTAGGGCGGGTCCAGGAACACCAGGTCCCAGCTCGCGGAGTCGGCGGCCCGGTCGAGGAAGGATTCGACCTTGGAGCGGTGCACGGAGACCACCTTGCGGCCCGTGACAGTGTTGACAAGATCGGCGTTCCGCTGGCAGACGGCGCTTGCCTTGGCGTCGAATTCGACCAGGTCCACGGAGTCCGCGCCGCGGCTGCCGCTCTCCACCCCCAGCGAGCCGGATCCCGCGTACAGATCGAGGACGCGGGCGCCGGCGATGACGTTGAAGGCGTCCAGCCGGGAGAACAGGGCCTCCTTGACGCGGTCGGTGGTGGGCCGGGTCAGGTTCCCGGGCACGCTGTTCAGCGTGCTGCCGCCGGCCGCACCGGCAATGATCCGGCTCATGCGCGGACCCCCGCGGACGTGTTTGCCTGGCTCGTGGTCCTAGCCGCGTTCAAGGAACGCCTCCTTCTCGGGGTTCAGGTATTCATCGATCGCGGCCGCAAGCCGGGGCTGGCCCGCCAGCGCGGGATCGGCGCCCACGATCCGCTGGGCGTCCTGCCGGGCCCGGGCGATCACGTCCTCGTGTTCGAGCACTCGCAGCAGCTTCAGCGTGGAGCGCCCGCCGGACTGCGAGGCGCCCAGGATGTCGCCCTCCCTGCGGAGCTTGAGGTCCTCCTGGGACAGTTCGAAGCCGTCGGTGGTGGCCGCGACGGCGTCCAGGCGGCGCCGGCTCGGATGGCCCGGCTCCAGGGTGGTGACCAGCAGGCAGGTTCCGGGCAGCCCGCCGCGGCCCACCCTGCCGCGCAGCTGGTGGAGCTGGGAGATGCCAAAACGGTCAGCGTCCAGGATCACCATGAGCGTGGCGTTGTGGACGTCCACGCCGACTTCGATCACGGTGGTGGAGACCAGCAGCTTGGTCTGGTTGGCCGTGAAGGAGGCCATGGTCTCGGACTTCAGCGCCGGGTCCTGCCTGCCGTGCAGCGGCGCCACAGCCACCCCGGCCAGAGCCGGTTCGTCCTGGAGATGTTCCACGACGCCGGTGACCGAGGCGAGTTCCCGGGAACCGTTCTCGCCTTCGAGGTCCGCGGCGGACGGTTCGGCCTCGCCCGGGGTGAAGTCGCCGTCGTCGTCCGTGCCGATCTTGGGGCAAACGACGTAGACCTGGTGGCCGGCGTCGATCTCTTCCCGCGACCGGGACCAGATGCGGGTGGCCCACCCCGGGTGTTCCGCGAGCCCCACCACGTGGGTGGAGATCGGGGCACGGCCGGCGGGGAGCTCATCGAGCACGGAGGTTTCGAGGTCGCCGAACACGGTCATGGCCACGGTCCGGGGAATCGGGGTGGCGGTCATGACCAGCAGGTGCGGCGGTTTGCTGGCCTTGGCCCGGAGGGCGTCGCGCTGCTCCACGCCGAAGCGGTGCTGTTCGTCCACCACGATCAGGCCAAGGTCGTAGAAGGAGACGTTGTCGCTGAGCAGGGCGTGGGTGCCGATCACGATTCCGGCCGTTCCGGAGGCGGCGTCGAGCATGGCCTGCTTCCGCGCCGCGGTGGGCATCGAACCGGTCAGCAGGGTGACCTGAACGGCGTCCGATCCGAACCCGCCGAGCATCCCGTCCCTGGAGAGCGGTCCGAGCGTGCGCCGGATGGATTCATAGTGCTGGGCGGCGAGGACTTCGGTGGGCGCCAGCAGGGCAGCCTGTCCCCCGGCGTCCACCACCTGCAGCATGGCGCGCAGCGCCACGATCGTCTTGCCGGAGCCCACCTCGCCCTGCAGCAGCCGGTTCATGGGCGAGTCCTGGGCGAGCTCGTCGGAGAGCGTCTTGCCGACGGCGGCCTGGCCGGCGGTCAGGGTAAACGGGAGCTGGCGGTCGAAGGCGGGCAGCAGCCCGTCCGGTGCCGGGCGGCGGGCCGTCGCTTCCTCGGCAGCGAGTTGGGCGCGGCGGCGGGCCAGGGCCGACTGGAGCACCAGGGCTTCCTGGTAGCGGAACCGGTCGCGGGCGCGCTGGTAGTCCGCCGGGGTTTGCGGGGCGTGGATCAGCCGGTAGGCATCCGCGACCGGCAGGAACTTCTCCCGCGCCGCGATCTCTGCGGGCAGCGGGTCGCCGAGGGTTTCGAGCTCCACGGTGTCCAGCAGCGTCGAGATGACCTTCTGGATGGACCAGCTGGTCAGTTTCGCCGTGGCCGGGTACACCGGGATCGGCATGGCGGCGAGCTTCTCCGGGTCGATGCCCGGCGTTTCGGGGTCCTCGTCCAGCAGCAGGAAATCCGGGTTGGTCAGGCCGAGGGATCCGGCGTAGCGCGTAACCTTGCCGGAAAACATGGCACGCCGGCCCGGCTGCAGCTCGGCCTTGGCCCGGAACCCGTTGAAGAAGCTGACCTTGAGCGTGCCCGGCAGTGCGCCGGCCGCCCGCGTGGAAGCGGCACCGCCGGCGTCGTCGGAGATCACGACGTCGGTGAGGGAACCGCGCCGGGCGCGCATGGGCCGGGTGCTGTTGGAGACCACCCGGGCGATCAGGGTCACTTCCTCGTCCAGCGGGACCTCGCTGATGGGCGTGAGCTCGCCGCGGCTGAGGTAGCGGCGGGGAAAATAGTTCAGGAGCCCGCCGACTGTGGTGATGCCAAGGTGTTTTTCGATGACAGCCGCGGAGCGCTTGCCGATGCGGCGCTCCAGGCCCAGTTCAAGTTCAGCGTGCATGTCCGTCGGGGTTTCGGGTTTCGGCGGCACGCGCCGGGGCAGCAGCAGCAGCGACGGTAGCGTCAACAGGTGCGCCTGCGGTGGCGGCAACCGTGGCGGCCGGTGCCTCCGGGTCGCGCGGGACTGCGAGCTCGCTCACGGAGATGTCCGTGGGCTCGCCCAGGGAACGGATCAGCGCGACGGCGAGGTCCGCATCCAGGACGTGGACGTGGACGCGCCAGCGGTAGAGCCCGGCGGCGTCGGCGCCGCCGCCGACCTGGCTCATGATCACGGAGTCGCCCATTTCGTCGAGCCGTTGGCGCATCATGGCGGCGTCCAGCGGGGACAGGGAAATGGTGCACATGACTTCGACACCTTCGTCGCGTGGCATGCCGACGTGGATATGCGGATCCTGGACGTCGTAGCCGTGCAGTCCGTCCAGCAGTTCGCTCTGGAGCTCCTCGCCCAGCACGGCCGAGCGGAGGCAGTCCAGGATCAGCAGCATGCCCACGCCGCCGGCGTCCACCACGTGGGCGGCCTGCAGGGCATCGAGTTGCTCTTCCGTGCGGACCACGGCGGCCAGGGCCGCCTCGACGGCGGCGTCCAGGGCCAGGCCCAGGGTCTGGTTGCTGTCATCGCCGTCGTGTGCGGAGTCCACGGCGGCCGCGGCCCGGGCGGCAGCCTCCATGACGGAGAGCATGGTGCCGGGCACGGGATCACTCAGCGCGGACCAGGCCCGGATCTGGGCCCGGTTCAGGGCCGCAGCCAGCAGGGGTGAGCTGATCCGGGTGTGCCCGGCCAGGGGTTCGGCGGCAGCGCAGAGGAAGACGGCGAACAGGGTTCCCGAGTTGCCGCGGGCCTGTTCCATGGCAACCTGGCCGGCCTGCGCAAGGACGGCGCCAACGTCATGCAGGGTCGGGTCCGGCGCCGCGTGCGCCGCCCCGTCCGGGTGTCCCGGCACGGCGGCGTCCGCGGCGTGGGCCGCGGCGCGGACGGTCAGGTAGAGGTTGGTGCCGGTGTCGCCGTCGGCTACCGGAAAGATGTTGATGGCGTTCAGGCGGTCGCTGTGGTTGCCGAGCGTGGTTTCCGCCTTGCCCAACCACCGCTTCATCGCTTGCGCGTTGGCGGCAATCTTAGTCTGCAAAGTGATCCCATCCCACAGCGTCAGCGGGCCTGCCCGCGATCGTTACTCCCGTGCTTTCGGTTGGTGCAGGGGCCTCTACCGAGCCTATCGCAGTGAACCCGGGAGGGAGCGGGACCCCTGCCGGGAAAGTGGCGAGCAGCCCATGGTCTTCACCGCCGCCGAGGACCCAGGCCATCGGGTCTGCCCCCAACAACTCCGACGCCGGCAGCAGCGGGGCGGCCAGCTCCTTCAGGGCGGCGGCGTCCAGGTTCAGCACCGC
>NZ_KI914958.1:0-8135 GCF_000520575.1 Arthrobacter sp. I3 | reverse complement strand
ACGGGCCAGCGGTCCGGCGGCGAGCGGCGGCTGCGGCCTGCACTGGGTGTCCAGGAGGGATCGCTGCCCGGCGGTCAGGGCGCCCACCGGGACGTTCGACTCCAGCAGCGCCAGCCCGGCGGCGGCCCGGCCTACCGTTCCCGCCAGGGCCACGGTGTCCCCCGGCCGGGCCCCGGAGCGCAGGACGGGCGCCTTGCCGTCAAGAGTCCCCAGGATCGCCACACTGACCGCCAGTTCGCGGCCGCGGCCGAGGTCGCCGCCGGCCACCGCGCAGGCCGGAGCCCCCAGGCCCCTGATGCCGGCCACGAGGCCGTCCGCGAAATCCTCCACCCAGGAGACGAGGGTCTCCGGCGGCATGGTCAGGCTGACCACAACGGCCGTGGCCCGGGCGCCCATGGCGTTGATGTCGCTGAGGTTTTGCGCCGCGGCCTTCCAGCCGACGTCGTACCCGGTGGTCCGGTAGCCGTTGTTCCATTCGAGCCGGAAATCCTGGTCCGCCACTTGGGTGTCGATGCTCACCACGGTCCGCCCGTCCGGCGCGGCGACAATCGCGGCGTCGTCCCCCGGCCCCAGCAGCAAGTACGACGCCGCCGCCGGTCCGCCATTGGGCTGCGGAATCGTGAGCCGCGGAAAGATGCGTCCCAGCAGCTGGGACTCCGAGAGGCCGGCGACGGTCAGTGCGGCGTCCGCGGGCAGGGCATCGGGCACAGCGGTTTCGGGCACAGCGGTTTCGGGCACAGGTTCGGGCACAGTTTCAGGCACAGCCCTACGCTACCGCGAGGGACTGACACGAGCGCTCCGGAGGGTTCGAGGGAACCCTCCGGCCCGTCAGTAGGTCAGGGTCTGGCATCCCAGTGCGGATACCCCGGTCCGCAGGACCCCGGCCCCGGCGCTGGAGACACAGACCGTGTACTTGCCCCGGGCCTTGATGGGGAGCGCGGCCCGGTAGCCGTGATTACCTCTCACGTTCAGTGCCCGGTTCACATCCAGCCGGTAGATGTTGGCCGTGACACCGTAGCTTTTGGAGCTCGAATCCGGAGACTTCACGGTGACGCGGACCGGAACGCTCTGGCTCGTGAAGCCCGGATCCATGGCCCAGCCGGTCGCCACGATCGATCTATTGGTGCTGGTCCCGGACAGGCGGGCGGTGTCGAGGTAGCCCCGCACCGGGGCGGCAGGCTGCGCAACCACATCCCGGCAGCCGAGCAGTGTGTTGCCCGCACTCAGCGGGCTCACGGCAATGCCGTAAGCGCACACGTGGTAGCGGCCGGACAGGGTGATCGGGATGCTGTTCTGGAATCCGTGGCTTCCGGTCAGCGAAAACGCGGCATTGACGTCCGGCCGGGTCCCGTTCGCGGTGAAGGGGTAGCCCTTGGTCTTGCCGTCCGGGCCCGTGACGTAGATATGCACGGCGTTGGAGGCCGCCGGTGTACCGGGTTCGTACGTCCAGCCGGACGCCGTGATAACCGCCGACGGCGTCCTGGTCTGCACCACAATGGAGTCCACGTAGCCGACCGGCCGCGCAGCAGGGGTCGCCGTAGCGTTCACGCAGCCCAGGAAGCCGTTGCCCTTGGTCAGGGTCGCGACCGCGATTCCGGTGGCGCAGACGCGGTACGTACCGGCCTTCGTTACGCTCAGGGATGTCTGGAACCCGTGCGAACCGGCGATCCCCATGGCGGCATTGACGTCGCTCCGGGCAGCGTTGGCGGTGGTGGTCACTGACTTGGTGCTGCCGTCGGGCGCCGTGACACTCAACTGGACGGGGATCGAGGCCGACGGGACGCCGGCGTCGAAGGACCAGCCTGCGACGTCCAGCCGCGCCGAGGACCCGGCGTTGATGAAGGCCACGGAGTCCAGGTATCCGGTGGGCGGGTCACTGACAGCCACCGGGACATTGCGGCAGCCCAGGGTGGTGTTGCCGGCAGCAAACGGGGCGACGGGGATGGCGTAGGCACAGACCCGATAGGTGCCGGTCCCGGTCGCCGGGACGATGACCGCAAACCCGTGCGCGCCGCTGACCCCCAGGGCCTGGTTGACGTCCGGGCGCTGCAGGTTGGCGGTAAAGGCCTGGCCGGTGGTGGCCCCGGATGGAGTGGTCACGTAGACGTGAACCGGGATGGACGCGCCTGCCTGGCCGCGGTCCACGGCCCAGCCCCGCAGTTTGATGGACGGTTTGCCGGACACCATGGCGGTGCTGACCGCATCGAGGGATCCCTCGGGTGCGGGAGTGCCGGCCAGGGTGAGGGTCCGGCAGCCCAGCGCTGTGTTGTCAAAGATGCCGATTGCATAGGCGCAGGCTTGATACTGTCCGGCCGCTTTGACGGTGATCGACTCCTGGAAACCGTGGTTTCCGCTGATGCCCAGCGCCGCGTTGACGTCGGCGCGCGGCTTGTTCGCGGTGAAGGCGTGTCCCGTCGTCGTCCCGTCAGGTGCTGTGACGTACACGTGCGTCTGGGTGGAGGTGGAGGCCGCCGCCGGATCCACCGACCATCCGCGGACGTTGAGGGTGGCGCCGGACGAGGTGACCGCGAGGGCTGCGCTGTCGAAGGAGCCCTTCGCGGGCGCACCCGGCGGACGGATCGTCACGGTGGCCGCGGTGTTGCTGACAGCATCAATAGAGACCTTGGTGCCGGCGTGCGTTGTGAAGGTCTGGCCGGCCTGCCAGGCCTGGGTGTTGCTGTAGTAGCCGTTGAAGGCGGTTGCCCGGGTATTGGGAGGAAGCAGGATCGAGGAGTTGCCTCCGCCCTGCTGGGTGATCTTCACACCGCGGTTTCCGTCCTGCGCAATGACGGAGTCGTAACCGACCGGGGTGCGGAGTTCCAGGAAATAGACCTCGCCGGATTTCGGGTCCGTGAACTTCGCTGCGCGGCTGGCACCTGCTCCGGCCCAAGGCTTGAGGTTCACCGTGCGGGGGGCGGATACCGTGCCCAGGTTGGCGATCTCGTTGCCGTTGCCGAACCGGCCCATTTCCCAGAAGCTGGCGCTGATTTCCGGCATGAGGTCGAAATGCGAGATACCCATGAGATCCAGGTTGTCGCCGTAGGTCTTGATGCTGCAGGTAGCATCCGCGAACCCGGCGAACGGCCCGGAAGCCACGTCCATGGCGCCGCTGCCGCACAGCAGGCTGTTGGCATGGTCCATGCCGAGGGCGTGTCCGAATTCATGTGCCAGGACCGGCGTGGAGAGCCGGCTGTTCTGCGGCATCAGGATGCGGCCGCCAATGTTGCCGTTGCTGTAGGTCATTCCCGCGGCGCCGTTGGTGAGGTAGGCGCCGGGGATGAACATGACCAGCGCCGTGTAGGAACTCTGCGTCCAGCCCAGCTCCTGGGAGACGATGTCCACGATCTGCGCCGGCGACTGTTTGGAGGTCGCGGCGGACTTGTGCAGCTGGCGCGAGGAGGCCAGCGCAATGTCCACCCGGCCCGCGGTGGCGTAGGCCCAGTAGCGGTTAGCGGCGCTGAGCGAGGCCTTCGCAGCAGCCATGGGTACGGCCGCGTCCGTTTCGGCTGCAGTCTTGTCGGCCAGCTGCACCGTCACCAATGTGGTTTTCAACGTGCCGGCCAGCGGCGCGCTGACGTAGGTGTACTCGGACTTTGCCCTGCCTGCGGGAGGTTCCGGGCGCACAAAGTCATCCACCTGCGGCTGCGGGCTCGGGTCCGACACCGCCGGCACCGTAACAGTCTGCATGGCAGCCGACGGCACGGAACCTGTCGAAACGGCTGCCGACGGCGCCAGTGCGCCGGCGGACAGCTGTCCGGCGGCCGGCACCTCGACAGCGGCCACGGCGGCCTGCGGCAAGGTTGCTGCCAGCATCACGGCGGCAATCATGGTTGCCGCTATGTTTAGTTTTCGCAAGATTGCTCGCTTAGGGGTGAGACCGAAGGTGGAGACCTGTGGTGGGAGCGACGTAAGTTGCCTATAGCATAAACGGCAATCCACATCTGTCACCCCAGTAACTTTGATCTCCAAAATCACAACTGCATCACGCATTCTTTTGTGCAAGTTTTGGCGCAGTACCGGCGCACCATTTCGCCACCCGAAAACCGCGTGCCAAACTCTTAGCCGTGCCTCCTTCCGTCGCCACGGTGAATACCGCCACCCGCAGGGTGCTCGCCGTCGCCGTCGGAGGCCTCCTGCTGTGGCTGATCATCGCCCTCCAACTGTTCGTCAACGTGGACCCGCTCAGCGTGCACCGGACGGACGCCGTCATCATGCTGGGCGGCGCGGCGTCCGAGCGCCTGCCGGTGGCGCGCCGGTTCCAGGCCGAGTTCCACGTTCCGGTCCTCGTGATCTCGCACACGGACACGTTCGGCAACCGGGCGGCGGATGAGGCGTGCAATTCAGCCGCCTTCCCCAACGCGGCCGTCATCTGCTTCCGGCCCCCGGACCTGGACACCCGCGGCGAAGCACTGGCAATCTCCGGCCTGGTCAAGGCCAACGGCTGGAAGTCCGTCACCGTAGTGACGTCCAGCTATCACCTCACCCGTGCGGGGCGCCTGATTGGTCAGTGCACGACGGCGGACGTACAGATGGTTGCCTCACATCCGGACCTGGATTTGGGCCAATGGTTGCGGCGGTTTGTGATCGAAACCGGAGGATTGATCGATGCTTCCTTGCGGCCGGAATGCGCCAATCAGTGAGCGGAAATGTAACAATTGAACCTCAACCGGCCGAACTGGTCAGCCGGTTCGGGCATCTGACCCAGGCGAGGAGGACACGCTGGAACACTCTCCCGACGGCCCTGCCCCGCTGGTTCTCGCGCCCCGCCATCTGCGCAGGCGGCGCATGCACGCCGAGATCGCAGACACCCTCCTGGTGCCCTGGGCGGAGCCAGTACCGTATAAGGAACCGTCTGCCGAGGCTTCGGCCGAGCAGGATGCCCCAATTGTGGATGCCGGAACAGAGGACGCACGGGATCGGGACACTGCAGGCCCGGCCGCTGAAGCTGCGGCCCAGGCTGCCGCTATCCGCGAAAAAGAAGCCCAGCAGCTCATCCGGGCCGCATCATATCGGCGCAAACGGCGTGTGGCGTTCTTGGCCGTGCTCTTCGTTGTCATCGCGGTGCCGGCCATCGCGCTTGCGCTTTTCTTCGGCTGAACCCGGGCCAAAGACCTTACCAACCACTCGCACACCCTTGGGGAATAACCATGCACAGCATCATGCCGATCTTCGGGACCAGGCCGGAAGCCATCAAGATGGCGCCGATCGTCAGCGCGCTCCAGGAGTCTCCGCTCTTCCGCTGCATTGTGACGGTCACCGGGCAGCACCGCGAGATGCTGGACCAGGTCAATGAACTCTTCGGCATCGTCCCGGACCACGACCTCAACATCCTGCAGCAGGGGCAATCCCTCTCGGCCATCATGACGCGGACCATCGACGGTCTGGAGAAGCTCTTCGCCGGCACCCGGCCGGACGCCGTCGTCGTCCAGGGCGACACCACTACCTCCACCGCCGCGGCCATCGCGGCGTTCTACCACGGCATTCCTGTGATCCATGTCGAGGCCGGCCTGCGCAGCGGCGACCTGCTCTCGCCCTTCCCGGAGGAAGCCAACCGCAAGGTCACGAGCCAGATTACCCGCCTGCACCTGGCCCCCACCTCCACGAGCCGGGAAAACCTGGAAAGAGAAGGCATCAGTCCGGAGGACATCGTGGTGACCGGCAACACCGTGATCGATGCCCTCCTCACCACGGTGGACAAGCAGCTCCCCTTCACGGACCCCCGGCTCGAAGAACTGGACGCGAGCGGCCGCCGGATCCTGCTGGTCACCACACACCGGCGCGAAAACCAGGGCGAATCCATGCGCAGCGTGGGGCGGGCGCTGGCCCGGATCGCCGACGCCGAGCCGGACCTTGTCATCGTGCTTCCCGTCCACAAGAACCCGGTGGTACGCGAGGCCGTGCTTCCCGCGCTGGAGGGCAAGGCCAACGTCCTGGTGACCGAGCCACTGGCCTACGGCGAATTCACCCGCCTGCTGTCCCGGGCGCACATCGTCCTCACGGACTCCGGCGGAGTGCAGGAGGAGGCCCCGAGCCTTGGCAAGCCGGTTCTGGTGATGCGAGAGAACACCGAGCGGCCCGAGGCCCTGGAAGCCGGCACCGTGAAGCTGATCGGCACGGACGAGGAGCGGATTGTCACCGAGGTGAGCAACCTCCTGCATGATTCCGCGCACTTTGCCGCCATGGCAAACGCAGTGAACCCCTACGGCGACGGTAAAGCTGCCGCCCGCACGGTGGCGGCCATCGAGGAGCTGCTTGGCGTCGGCTACCGGACCGCGGAGTTCAGCGGGGCGTAGGCGCACGGCCCGCACCGGGTCCGGACCCCGGACGGCGAGTCGAATCAGGTCGATCATTCGTGGAAGAATGAGTGTTCAGCGGGCAAGGATGCGGGTTGGCAGAATTGCGTTCTTCTACTGCAGCTCTGGCTCCCTTGGATTCTGACCGGATTCCGCCACGATGCCAGGGGGTGCAGATGGACCGCAGGACCTTTCTCACCGTCCCCCTCGCCGTCGGCGCCGCCGCCCTGGCGGGGTGCACACCGGATACGGCACCGGGGCCCCGACCGCCGGCCGCCCCGTCGACGTCGCCGAAGCCCGGTGCTCCTTCCACACCAAGTCCGTCCGCGCCAATTACCCGCCGGCCCCGGCCCGGCTATGCCAGCAAGGGCATCGGCATGCCCCGGTTCGACGGGTTCGGCCTCGAGGAGCTGAATTCGCTGGACTTGGACTGGTTTTACAATTGGGGACCGCGCTACCCGCCCCTCCGGCCAGCTTCGGCCCACACCGCTGAATTTGTGCCGATGATCTGGGGGCGGGGTTCCTTGGAGCGGAAAGGCATTGAGCAAGTGCGCTCCGAGGTGCCGTGGACGGGGGCCAAACACCTCCTCGGCTTCAATGAGCCCGACCACGAGGGCCAGGCGGACATGTCTGCCAGCGCGGCCCTCAAGCTGTGGCCCCAGCTGGAACGTTCCGGTCTCAGGCTCGGGTCTCCGTCGCCTGTCCAGGCCCTCGGCGATTGGCTCAAGCGGTTCATGGATGGTGCCGCCGCCAAGGACCTGCGCGTGGATTTCGTCACAATGCATTCCTATGCGGGGCCCCGTGCAGACTCGTTCCTTAGTACGGTGCAGAAACTGCATGAACGCTACGGGAAACCGATTTGGATCACCGAATTCGCCGTGGCCGACTGGAAAGCCACGACGAAGTCGCCCTCCCGGTTCACGGAGAAGGAGATTCTGGCGTTCATGAGCGAGACCGTCGCCGGGCTCCGGGAGATGCCCTTCGTGGAGCGCTTTGCCTGGAAAACACGGGCTCATGACGATCCCATCATGGGCGCCTCCGCCCTGTTCCGGAGCAACGGATCCCTGTCCCCCACAGGCGAGCTTTACCGGTCGCTCTAGGGCCCGTCTCCACCCAACGGCGTGGACCGCTGCAGGTTGCGCAGAAAACTGCGTATTTCCTGTGTATTACCGGGGCATTCCCGGGTATCCAACCTGCTAAGTTGACTTCAGCCACAACTGAATCAGAGACCACACAGGCCAGAGCAGTCACGTTTCGTGGCCGCCTTTTGTGCGCGGAATCCGCAGGGACGCACTGGCGCCTGGCCTTCCCATCTCTGCACCAGTGGTGGAGCCCCCCATCAACTTTTCACGAATGGAACTCATGGAACGCCGTAGGTTTCTCACCATGCCCCTGGCCGCGATGGCAGCGCCGGGCGCCCTGTTCGCCGCCAACGCGGGATCTGCCCAGGCTGCCGTCGCCCCGACCGCCATCCCAACCGTCCCGGCCATCACCAGTCCCGCCAACACCCTCAAGGGTTTGGGGCATGGCGGCAAGGACGCCCTGGCGCTCCAGCAGATCAATAGCCTCAAGCTGAAGTGGCACTACACGTGGGGCTCACACCCGAACGTCGCTACGACCACGCCCTTTGTCCCCATGATCAAGAGCGCCAGGACCCTGCTGGAGCAGGATGCCATCGGCTACGTCACCCGCCAACTGGCCGAGACGAAGACCAAGCACCTCCTCGGCTTCAATGAGCCCGACCACGAGGCCCAAGCCAATATGTCCGTGGACCAAGCCATCAGTCTGTGGCCCAGACTGCAGGCAACCGGGCTACGGCTTGGGTCCCCGGCTACCACGGGG
>NZ_AZSB01000480.1:0-16186 GCF_000520575.1 Arthrobacter sp. I3 | reverse complement strand
CGGATACCGCCCCTTCCGACACCACCGCGCCCACCGCGCCGGGGTCCTTGTCGGCATCCGTAGCGGGAACTGCCGTCGCGCTGTCCTGGACAGCATCAACCGACAACACCGGCGTCACCGGCTACACCGTCCACCGCTCCACCACGGCAGGCTTCACCCCCGCCACCACCAGCAGGATCGCCGACACCACCGGGCTCAGCTACACCGACACCAACCGCCCCGCCGGAACCTGGTACTACCGCATCACCGCCACCGACGCCGCCGGAAACACCGGCCCCGGCTCCAACGAAGCCACCGCCACCATCCAGCTCCCGCCCGACACCACCGCCCCCGGCGCGCCCGGGACCCTGGCCGCCACAGCCACCGGAACCGCCGTCGCCCTGTCCTGGACCGCGGCAACCGACAACACCGGCGTCACCGGCTACACCGTCCACCGCTCCACCACGGCAGGCTTCACCCCCGCCACCACCAGCAGGATCGCCGACACCACCGGGCTCAGCTACACCGACACCAACCGGCCCGCCGGAACCTGGTACTACCGCGTCACCGCCACCGACGCCGCCGGCAACACCGGCCCCGGCTCCAACGAAGCCACCGCCACCACCCAACCGTCCGCTCCGCCGACGGTGCTGGCGGTGGAGAGTGCGGCGGATACCTACACCTCCGCGTCGGCGCCCACGACGGACTTCGGCACCAGCGGCTCGTTGGCGGTCTACGGCTCACCGGACGCCACGACGGTGCTCCGGTTCCAGGTCCCGGCAGCCCCGGCCGGGCAAACACTGACCGGCGCGATCCTGCGCATCCGCACCACCAGCCTGGCCTCCGCCGGCTCCGCCAACACCCTCAACGTCCGCTCAGCGGCCGACTCCTGGTCCGAGACCGGCACCCTCTACGCCAACCGCCCCGCGGTTTCCGGGCCGGCCCTCGGGTCTCTGCCCGGCGGCACGGCCGCCAACACGGCCTACGACATTCCCCTGGACACCAGCCTCATGACCGGCTGGACCGGGTCCAGGACCCTGGCCCTGAGCGGCGGTGTCGGCAGCCCGCAATATTTGTGGCTGCAGGACCGTCTCACCAATTCCCCGACGGCGTGCACCCTCGTGGCGGCGCACCACCCACGCTGGTCAACGGGCGTGAACCACGGCTCCTACCCGGAACTGGGACCCATGTGGGACCTCATGGCCAGCCACGGTGTCGACGTCATGATTTCCGGGCACAACCACGTCAGCGAGATCTTCAAACCGATCGGCGCCTCCGGCTCAGGTGCGGTACCTGCGCTCTCCCCGACCGGGATCCGGTCCTTTACCGCGGGCGCCGGCGGGGCGGATCTCCAGGCGTTGTCGGCCAACACCGACCCCCTTCTGACCGCAATGGTGGCCCGTGGCCGAAGCGCCTTCGGGCCGCTCAAATTGACCCTGAACGCGACGTCCTACTCCTGGCAGTTCCTCCCCCTTCCCGGCATGACGTTGACGAACGTGGGCACCACCGGTTCCTTCTCCGGCAGCGACACTTGCCACTGACACCCGCCTGCTCCCGCCGCCGCCACGCCCCGGAATCCCGTCGATTTGGAATAGATTTCTACGCAGTGTAGAACTGAGGCATAGATATTTGTATTTGAAATGCAAGTATCGCCGCGGACCCGGCTGAAGACGCCGGGCCACTACCTCAGGAGTCAACATGCTCTCGGACAAGTCCTTCCCCGTCATCGAGGCCACCCTGCCGCTGGTCGGTTCCCGGATCGGGGCCATCACCCCCAAGTTCTACGCCCGCCTCTTCGCCGCCCACCCCGAACTGTTGGACGGCCTGTTCAGCCGCTCCAACCAGCGCTCGGGCAATCAGCAGCAGGCCCTGGCCGGAAGCATCGCCGCCTTCGCCAGCCACTTGGTGAACAACCCGGACACCCTGCCGGAGACCGTGCTGTCCCGGATCGCGCACCGCCATGCTTCGCTCGGCATCACCGAACCGCAGTACCAGGTGGTCTACGAGCACCTCTTCGCCGCCATCGCCGAGGACCTGGCCGAGGTCATCACCCCGGAAATCGCCGAGGCCTGGACCGAGGTCTACTGGCTCATGGCGGACGCCCTCATCAAGCTCGAGAAGGGCCTCTACGCCGCACAGGCCAACGCCAAGATGTGGACCCCCTGGAAGATTGCCGCCAAGACCCCGGCCGGGACCGGCTCCATGACCTTCACCCTGGAACCGGCCGACGACACCCCCATCACCGCGGCGCTGCCGGGCCAGTACGTCAGCGTCAAGGTCACGCTTCCGGACGGGCTCCGCCAGGTCCGCCAGTACTCCCTCTCCGGCGACGCCGGCACCAGCCGCAGCTTCACCACCAAGCTCGACGACGGCGGCGAGGTTTCCCCCGTGCTGCACAACAACGTGGCCGTGGGCGACGTCATCGAAATCTCCAACCCCTACGGCGAAATCACGCTCGCGGAGGGCGACGGCCCCGTGGTCCTGGCCTCGGCCGGCATCGGCTGCACGCCCACGGCGTCCATTCTGCGCTCCCTGGCCGAGTCCGGCTCGGACCGCCAGGTCCTGGTCCTGCACGCCGAAAGCACCCTGGACAGCTGGGCGCTGCGCTCCCAGATGACGGACGACGTCGAACGCCTGGACGGCGCCGACCTGCAGCTCTGGCTCGAGCAGCCCGAAGCCGGTTCCAACGCGGGCTTCATGTCCCTGCGCGAGGTGGACCTCCCGGCCAACGCCTCCCTCTACCTGTGTGGCCCGCTGCCGTTCATGAAGAACATCCGCAACGAGGCCATCAACGCCGGCATCCCGGCCACTAAGATCCACTACGAGGTCTTCGGCCCGGACATCTGGCTCGCCAGCTAAAGCACTCATCGACTGCTCCGCAACGGCCCTTTTGAGGGGTCAAAAGGGCGTTTTCGGAGCGATCGATGAGAGTTCGACGGCGGCCCGGCATCTTTCGCAATAAAGGTGCCGGGCCGCCGTCGTGGTTAACCTGGCCAGGCCTGTCCAGGCTCAGCCTGCGGCGGGCACCCCGGTGATCGCGTGGCCGAAGCGCAGGAGGTTGCCGGGGTCGTACGTGGACTTCGCGGACCGCATCCGCTCATAGACCTCAGGAGACCACGCCCGGGCCCGGTCGGCCTCGTCGCCCGGCTCGCCATGGAAATTGACCAGCGTGTACCCGGTGGAGTGGGGAGCCATCGCGGCCAGGATCCCGCTGATGGAGGCCGATACGGCCTCGGCAAGGGGCGGTATCTTGAACCCGACGAGGAACAGCAGGAAGGCGGCGTCCCGCCCCGACACGGCGTCCGGCAACGCATCCGGCACTGCAGCAGTCCGCGCCAGCGCGCCACCGAGCGGCCGGACCTCCACCAGCAGCAGCGGGCAGTCCGAACCGTCCCCGGTGAGCTCGAGCAGGTCAGCGACGGCATCGTCGCCGAAATCCTTCAGGAGCGCGCCGCCGTCCATGAAGGGCAGCGGGTCCGCCGGGTCCATGTGGATCTGGTCAACGTCGAGGTAGCTCATGGGCCCGGCCGTGTCCATCAACGGGGTCGAGACCGCCCGCATCGGGGCCAGCAGCGCGTCGCCGGCCTCGCGCTTGCCCAGGAAGGCAAAGCGCAGGTGCACGACGAACTGGTTCCGCAGCGGCTCGGGAACGAAGTCCATGTCCGGAAGCCGCAGCAGCGAGATCGAGGGTGAGGCATCTTCGGGCAGCGTGGGCAGCCAGTGGCGGAAGGCAGCCAGGACGGTGGCCGCATCCGCCCCGGGATAGATGATGCCGCCGCCGTAGAAGTCACTGAACGGAAAGAGACTGAACTCGAGGGCGGTCACGATCCCCAGGTTGCCCTTGCCGCCGCGCATCAGTGCAAACAGCTCGGCCTCGGCGTCGGCGTCGATCCGCCGCAGCGCGCCGTCGGCCGTGACAATCTCCATGCTGCGGACATGGTCCGCCGCGAAGCCGTGGGCGCGGCCGAGCACGGGCAGCCCGCCGCCGAGCGTGTAGCCGACGACGCCGACGTCGGTGCTGGAACCGTGCAATCCGACGAGCCCGTGCGGCACGCTGGCCTCCAGGAGGGTGCGCCACTTCACCCCGGCGCCGACGCGTGCGGTGCGTTCATCCGGATCGATCTGCAGGTCCTGCAGCCGGCGTGTGTTGATGAGCAGGCCGCCATCGATCGCCGATTCGGCGCCGTGCCCGGTGGACTGGACGGACACGGGAAGCCTGCGCTCGGCCGCCCATTTAACCGCGGCCACGACGTCCCGGGCATCTGCGGCCCCCAGAACGACGTCGGGCCGGTGCACTGTTGCGACGTTGAAGGCGAACGTCTCCTCCGCGAATTCGGGGCTGTCCGGCAACGCGACCGGGCCGCTGACAGCGCTGGACAAAGCATCGATGTCGTCGTTGACAAGCATGAGGAACTCCTGAATCTCGCTTACCGCGAGCAGGTCGGGGGCGCGGCCGCACCCGCCCGGAATGCCCCCAGCGCACGCTCCAATCGGCGGCCGGCCCGGCTGATGGAATGCGGACAAGCCTAGGGATCCGGCCGGACGCGGCCTAGGGACCTAAGTCCCGGCGTCACGCACCCAACGAAAACGGCGGCCCTGCATCTTCCGGGAAGATGCGGGGCCGCCGTCGCTATTGCACTGTTATAGGTGCTGTTGTGCCGGCTGCTACTGCTCGGCAGCCATGCGCTCCTTCAGTCCTGCGAGTTCGGCGCGCAGCGCCTCGGGCAGCGAGCTGCCGAAGTTGGCGAACCACTCCTCGATCGAGGCCAGCTCGGTGGTCCACTCCGCGGGGTCGACACGGACGGCCTCTTCAACCTGGGCCGGGGTCATGTCCAGGCCCTTGAGGTCGATCGCGTCAGCGGTGGGGACAAACCCGATGGGGGTCTCCACGGCGTCGGCCTTGCCCTCGAGGCGTTCGATGGCCCATTTCAGGACCCGGGCGTTGTCACCGAATCCGGGCCAGGCGAATCCGCCCTCGGAATTGCGGCGGAACCAGTTGACCAGGAAGATCTTGGGCAGCCGCTCCGGGTTAGCCTTCGCGGACAGGTTGACCCAGTGGTTCAGGTAATCGCCTGCGTCGTAGCCGATGAAGGGCAGCATGGCCATCGGATCCCGGCGGACAACGCCGACGGCACCGGCTGCCGCGGCGGTGGTCTCCGAGGACAGGGTGGAGCCCATGAAGATGCCGTTGGACCAGCTGCGCGCCTCGGTGACCAGCGGGATGGTGGTCTTGCGGCGGCCGCCGAACAGGATCGCGGAAAGCTCCACGCCGTTCGGGTTGTAGTACTCCTCGGCCAGCATGTCGATCTGGTCGATCGGCGTGCAGAAGCGGGAGTTCGGGTGGGCGGCGGGCTTGTCCGAATCCGGGGTCCAGGAGTTGCCCTGCCAGTCGGTCAGGTGCGCGGGCACCTCGTCGGTCATGCCCTCCCACCACACACCGCCGTCGTCCGTCAGGGCGACGTTGGTGAAGATGCTGTGGCCCTTGGCGATGGCGCGCATCGCGTTGGGGTTGGTGCCCCAGCCGGTGCCCGGAGCCACGCCGAACAGGCCGGCCTCGGGGTTGACGGCGCGGAGCTCGCCTTCCTTGCCGAACCGCATCCAGGTGATGTCGTCCCCGAGGGTTTCGACCTTCCAGCCCTCGATGGTCGGATCCAGCAGGGCGAGGTTGGTCTTGCCGCAGGCCGACGGGAAGGCGGCGGAGATGTAGTAGTTCTTCTGCTCCGGCGAGGTCAGCTTGAGGATGAGCATGTGCTCGGCAAGCCAGCCTTCGTCGCGTGCCATCACCGAGGCGATGCGCAAGGCGTAGCACTTCTTGCCGAGCAGGGCGTTGCCGCCGTAGCCGGACCCGAAGGACCAGATGGAGCGCTCCTCCGGGAAGTGGACAATCCACTTGTCCGGGTTGCAGGGCCACGGGACATCGGCCTGGCCGGGGGCCAGCGGGGCGCCCAGGGAGTGCAGGGCGGGGACAAAGAACGCGTTGGTCGCGGTGATCTTGTCCAAGACCTCGGTGCCGATGGTGGCCATGATCCGCATGGAGGCGACAACGTAGGCGCTGTCGGTGATCTCGACGCCGAACTTGGGGTCCTCGGCGTCGAGGTGGCCCATCACGAAGGGAATCACGTACATGGTCCGGCCACGCATGGAGCCGGCGAACAGGCCGCGCAACTTTTCCTTCATCTGCGCCGGGGCCATCCAGTTATTGGTGAAGCCTGCGTCGTGCTCGTTCTCGGAGCAGATGAAGGTCTGCTCTTCGACCCGGGCCACGTCCGCGGGGTCGGAGAAGGCCGCGAACGACTTGGGGAAGAGGTCCTCGTTGAGGCGGGTCAGGGTGCCGGCGGCAACGAGCTCGTCGGTCAGCCGGGTGTTTTCCGCTTCTGACCCGTCAACCCAGTAGATCCGGTCCGGCTGGGTCAGTTGAGCTACCTCTTCTACCCATGCCAGTAGACCGGCATGTGTGGTGGGTGCTTTTTCAAGCAACGGCAGTCGCGCCAGATCTCCCATTACGGTTCCCTTCCTCGGGTTCAGTGGTGTGTCCTAAATGCTAGGGCTCGGCAGGGGGCCCATTTCGGGCCCGGACGTGGGATGACCGGGGCGGGGCAATTCAAAAACCGCGGAAATTCAAGGAACTGGCCGGCCACCATCCCTCCTTTTTGTGACTAAGGTCACGTAGACCGGTCTAGTCGGCTAGATTACACCCGTTTCGATTTGTAACTGGGCCCGGGCTCGCGTAAAGTAATTCGAGGTTCGGGGAGAGAGAAGTTCTCCAAGAGCCGAGAATGCGCCCATAGCTCAGCTGGATAGAGCGTCTGTCTACGGAACAGAAGGTCAGGGGTTCGAATCCCTTTGGGCGCACAGATGAAGATCCGCCCCGGTTCGCCGGGGCGGATCTTTTGCTTTAACCGCCTACCGCCCTAGGCGCCAGGGCGCCAGGGCGCCGGGCCGGCTGCCTTAGGCGCCGGGCTGGGCGCCGGCGGCAGCTGGGCCGGAGCGGCCCGGCAGCAGCGCTCAGGCCGTGGTCCGGACGATGATGGTGCGGATGTCGTCGAAATGCGTGCTGAGCCGCTCGGAGGCGAGGGCCTTGTCCGCCGTTGCGACCGCCTCATAGATCCCCCGGTGCACTGCGGCCGTTGCCTGCAGGTCGACGGCGTACGGTCCGCCGAGTTCGAGGTGGATCCGGCGGTAGACCTTCCAGAAGACGTCCATCAGGCTGATCAGCAGGTCGTTGTTCAGCGGCTCGAAAAGCCTGCGGTGGAACTCCGCGTCGGCCTCGATGAAGGGCTCCCCCGCGTCGGCCAGCGCTTCCATGCGGTTCACGGACTCCTCCACGGCGGCCAGCTGTTCTGCGCTGATCCGGTCCATGGCGGCGCCGACCAGGCCGGATTCGAGTGCTTGCCGGACCTCCACGAGCTGCAGGGCTTCCTCGCCCTGATGGCGCAGCGACAGCCGGGCGCGGAAAGTGAGCCCATCGGTCAGGGCCTCGAAATTGCTCGGCGCCACGAACATGCCGAATCCGTGGCGGATCTCAATGACGCCCAGCGCCTGGAGCGCCTTCAACGACTCCCGCAGGGTGTTGCGGCCGACGCCGAGTGCGGCCGTCAGCTCGTTTTCGGTCGGCAGCGGGTCGCCGGGAACCAGGTCGCGTTCCAGGATCAGCTCCAGGATGTCCGACTGGAGCGCCCGAAGCCGGGCCTGGGCGCTGAATCTTGCCAGCGGTATGGCCGGGCCTGTTGTCATGTTGCGTGCGGCCATGGCCGCCTCCTCCCCCAAGTATGGTCCCAACAGTATCGACCGTCCCCCGTCCTGCAAAGGGTTCGGCCCGGCACATTACGCCGGAAGCCCGCATCGCCGGAGCCCGGAGCTCCCCCGGATCCGGCCATGGCCCCGGCGTAGGCTGGTGCCATGACGGCACAGATTGAGCGGGAATTCGATGTCATTGTGATCGGCGCCGGCGCCGTGGGCGAGAATGTGGCGGACCGTGTGGTCCGCGGCGGCCTGACAGCAGTGCTCATCGAGGCGGAGCTGGTCGGCGGCGAGTGCTCGTACTGGGCCTGCATGCCTTCGAAGGCGCTCCTGCGGCCGGGCACTGCGCTGCATGGCGCGCAGACGGTCCCCGGCGCCCAGGAAGCGGTCACCCGCACCCTGGATCCGGCAGCCGTGCTGAAGCGCCGGGATTACTTCACCTCAAACTGGCAGGACGACAGCCAGGTCAAGTGGGTGGAGGACACAGGAATCGAACTGATCCGCGGCCACGGCTGGATCACCGCCCCGCGGCACGTCGAGGTGGCCGGGCTGGACGGCAACAGCTACGCACTCACGGCCCGGCACGCCGTAGTGGTCGCCACGGGCTCCGCCCCGAACCAGCCGCCGGTCGAGGGGCTTCACGACGTCGAGTACTGGACCACCAGGGAGGCGACCTCAGCCCGCGCGGTTCCCCCGCGGCTTGCGGTCCTCGGCGGCGGCGTTGCCGGCGTCGAACTCGCCCAGGCCTATGCCCGGCTTGGTTCGTCCGTGACGCTCGTGGCCCGCGGCGGGCTCCTGAGCGTTTTCCCGGAGCAGGCCGCAGACCTGGTCGCTGCCGGCCTGCGCGCCGATGGCGTCGACCTCCGCCTGCACACCGGTACGCGGAGCGTGCATGAGAACGACGACGGCTCCCTTACCGTCGTGCTCGACGGCGGCTCCAAGAGCAGCCCCACGGGCGGCCCCAAGGACGGCCCGGGCGCCGGGCGCGCTGACGGCACGGCCCATGGCGCCACGATCACGGCGGACAAGCTGCTCGTCTCCACCGGCCGGCACCCCGCCCTTGAGGGACTAGGCCTGGACAGCGTCGGTCTCGCGGCGCCCGAGGGCGGGACCCTGCGGCTCACCACCGATTCCACCGGACTAGTCCACCACGCCACCGAGAACGATGTGTCCGGCAACCCGTGGCTTTACGCGGCCGGCGACGCCGCCGGACGGGCCATGCTGACGCACCAGGGCAAGTACGGTGCCCGGGCCACCGGAGACGCCATTGCCGCCCGGGCCAAGGGCGAACTCCGCGGCGAGCCGGCACCGTGGAGCCGTTTTGCCCAGACGGCCTCCGAGCACGCGGTGCCGAACGTGGTGTTCACCGATCCGGAACTGGCGAACGTCGGCCGGACCATGGCGCAGGCGGAGAAGGACGGCTTCCGGGCCTCCGCCGTGGAACTCCCCATCCAGGTGGCCGGCTCCTCGCTGCACGCCGAACACTACGAAGGGTGGGCGCAGCTGGTCATCGACGAGGACCGCAAGGTGCTGCTGGGCGCCACGTTCGCCGGCCCGGACGTCGCTGAGCTCCTGCACGCAGCCACCATTGCGGTGGTGGGGGAAGTTCCGCTGGACCGGCTGTGGCACGCCGTGCCCTCCTATCCGACCATCAGCGAAGTCTGGCTCCGCCTGCTCGAAAGCTATGGCCTGTGATCCGTTGATCACAAGCGGCCAACTCTATTTGAACTGACCAGTCAGTTCGGTTAGCCTTGATGCAGACTAGACCCTGCGAAAGGCTTACATGCTCTCCGTGCAACAGCTCCGTGTGAACGGGCGCCGGAATGACCTGCTCCCTCCCACGTCCCTTGAGGTACGTGCCGGGGAGCTGCTCTTGGTTGAAGGCGACGGCCAGGACCAGCGAACAGCCCTCGCCCTCACACTCAGCGGCCGGATGAAGCCCTCCGGGGGGGTGCTCAGCTGGGACGGAAATTCCAGGATTAAGCGCCTCCGGTTGGCCAGTGCACTGGTGGACTCCCCCGGTGTCAACGAGCCCGAACAGCATCTCAGCGTGGGCGACCTCGTCACCGAGGACCTCGCGCTCATCCCCCGGCGCTATCGGGGTGCTCTGCTGAGCAAACCCTGGCTCAAGGTCAACCGCTTCGAGGACATTGCCGGCCTCTGGACCGAACAGATTCCGGCCCGGCGACGCGTCGAACTGCTCACCGCCCTTGCCCTGGCCAACCCCAGTACAGATCTGCTGGTGGTCGATTCTCCGGACAGGCACAGCGCAGATCCCGCGGACTGGCTTCCCAGGCTGGAAGATCTGGCGCACGACGGCGGCCGGCCGCTCGCCGTCGTCGTCACCGTCGCGGCACTGCCGGACGGCTGGACCGGGCCCTCCGCCGCAATCGGGAACGCCGTTGAGGCTGCCGCCGCAACGGATTCCATCGTTGACGCATCCGCGGACCACTCCCAGCCGGATGCGCAGGAGACGGAAGGCCATCCCGCGAAACACCGGAACCCTGAACCCATTCTTCTCGAAACCGAGGCCCTAAAGTGACTGTTCTGCGGCTGGCCCGCTCCGAGCTCAAGCGCATGACTGGCGGGCTCCTGCCCAAACTGACCATCCTGGCGCTGACCATGGTGCCTTTGCTGTACGGGGCGGTGTACCTCTACGCCAACTGGGATCCGTACGGGAACCTGGACCAGATCGACGCCGCCTTGGTAGTGGAGGACACCGGCGCGCCCGCCAGCAACGGGACCCGGCTCGAAGCCGGGAAAAAGGTCGCCGACAGCCTCGTGGACGGCCACGTCTTCAACTGGCAGAAAGTCACCACCGCCGCGGAAGCGGACCAGGGCGTGAGCAGCGGCAAGTACGCGTTCGCGCTCAAGATTCCCAAGGACTTCTCGGCCAACCTGGTCTCCCCGGGCAGCTTTGACGCCGCGAACCAAGCCATGCTGAATGTCACCACCAACGATGCCAACAACTACGTCCTCAGCAACATCGTGGACAAGCTGACCGCTGCCGTGCATTCGACGGTTGCCAAGGAGGTGGGCGAGGAGACTGCGAACCAGCTCCTGACGGGCTTCGGCACAATCCATACCCAGATAGTCCAGGCCGCCGACGGGGCCGGAAAACTCTCCGCCGGCGTTGCCAGGCTCCGGGACGGGGCAGTCAGTTTGCATTCCGGGACGAGCCAGCTGAACGGCGGAGTCGCAGAACTCGCCGCCGGTCAGATGAAGCTGCGCGATGGCGCCAACCAGCTCAGTTCCGGCGCCGGCCAGCTCAGCGCCGGCCTGACGCAGCTGAAGGACAGGACGGCCACACTCCCTGCCGACTCGCAGAAACTCGCGGACGGCGCCGCGCAAGTCGCGGCGGGAAACGCGGCACTGAACACGAAAGTCCAGGACGTCGTCGTGCAACTCAGCGCTGCTGACAAGGGCCTCCGGGACCGTGTGGTGCAATCCAACAGCCGTCTGATTGCCGCCGGGATCATCACCCCCGACCAGGCCGGCAAAATCCTGGCCGATTTCGATACCGCCGCAGCCTCAAGCCCGGTGGCCGATGCGAAGTCCAGAATCCAAACGGATGCAGCCCAGATCCAGCAGCTTGCCGACGGGTCCGCCGCCGTAAGTTCCGGGGCGGCCAAACTTGCGGGAGCAACGCCGGCCCTGACTGATGCCATCTCAAAGGCTTCAGCCGGCGCCAACCAGCTCTCAGCTGGCTCGGCGGCGCTGGCCGCGGGCGAGCAGAGCGCTGTCGACGGAACTGCCAGGCTCGCAGATGGCGCCCGGCAGCTCGACGATGGGGCGGCCCAGCTGGAGGACGGCGCCCGCACGGCCTCGGATGGCGCCGCCACCCTGGCCTCAGAGCTGGACAAGGGAGCCGGGAAGATCCCCAATCCCGATGATGCCCAGAAGAACAGCCTGTCAAAGGTGATCGCGGACCCTGTTGCCGTCAGCGACGTCTCTCAGGCCAAGGCTGCGTCGTACGGTGCCGGCCTGGCGCCATTCTTCCTGACCCTGGCCCTGTGGATCGGAGTATTCATGCTGGTCCAGGCCATGCGGCCCATCACGCAACGCGCACTGGCGTCCAACGCCCCGTCATGGAAGATCGCCGTCGGCGGCTGGCTGCCGTTCTTTGCTGTTTCAGTCATCCAGGCCACGCTGCTCACCCTCGTGGTGGACCTGGGCCTGGGCCTCAAGCCCGCCCACCCGGTGCTCATGTGGTTGTTCATGTTGGCGGCCGCTATGGCCTTCAGTTCCATCATCCAGGGCGTCGTGGCCCTGCTGGGAACTCCCGGAAAATTCGTGGTGCTTATCCTGCTGGTCCTGCAGCTGGTTTCCTCCGGCGGAACTTTCCCGTGGCAAACCACCCCGCAGCCACTGCACTTTGTCCACGAGGCGCTGCCTATGGGTTATGTGGTGGCCGGCATGCGGCACCTGATCTACGGCGCGGACCTTTCCTTGATCGCGCCCACGGTGGTTGGCCTCCTTGGGTACACTGTGCTCGGGGCGGCGCTTTCCACGCTGGCCGTTCACAAGCACAAGTTCTGGACCCTGAAGTCCCTAAAGCCGGAGATCGCCGTATGAGCACAGTGGGGGCCGGAGAGAAAAAGCTCCGTCCCGCCCGCACGAACGCCACGAAGCAGAAACTCTTCGAGGCGTCCATGGAACTGATCGGGGAGCGCGGCGCGGCGGGCGTGACGGTGGACGAGATCGCCACGGCAGCCGGGGTGTCCAAGGGCACGGTGTATTACAACTTTGGCAGCAAATCGGACCTGATCGCCCAGCTGCTGCGCCATGGCGTGGACATCCTCCTGGCGCGGCTGCTGAGTGTCCGCGACGGCTCCGCCGACCCCCTCGCCGCCATGGAGGAGATGATCGGCCAGGCCATGGACTTCATGGCCGAGTACCCGTCCTTCGCCCGGCTTTGGGTCAGCGAGAGCTGGCGCACCCCCAGCGAATGGCAGGACACCTTCGCCGAGCTCCGCGGGCGCCTGCTCGCGGTGATCGGCTCTGCCATCGACGGCGTCGCCGCCGTCTATCCCGTGGATTCCGCCGTTTCCCGGGGCAGCCTGGAAACGGCAATCTTTGGGGCCTGCTTCGTGGTGGGCCTGGACCGCCAGACGTACAACCCGGAGCGCACCAGGGAGCAGAGTGTGGCCGCAATCATGGCCTCCATGCGCGGCTACGTCGTGAGGCAGCCGCCAGCTCAGGCATGATTGTTCACATGCGTCACATGGGTACCAACGGGAAAGTCGCCATCGGAGCGTTTCTCACTGCCCTGGCACTCCTGGTCCTGACCGGAATCACTCTGCAAGAGTGGGTGCTGGTGTGGTTCGTCGGGGCTGCCGCGACGGCCTACGTGGCCTGCGTGGCGGAGGTGGTGGTCCGGCGCCGGCACAAGACTTTGGCCGCGAGCGGGGTCGGCAGCATCCTCTTCATCGCGTTCGGGGTCGCTTTCCTGCGTCAGTGGGGGCTGGCCTTCAACCCCGATCCCGACGCCCTGTCCACGCGCGTCGATTCCGAGCATCCGGATTTGTACTTCTATCTGGCCGCGGCCGCCGGAGCCGTCACCTTACTGTTGCTGTTCGCCGGCACTGTCCTGCCCGGCAGGAGCCGCGGCCGGCGTTCCCCGGACCGTGCTCCGCGACGCCGCCCGGCGCCCGGCGCGCGGGGAGCGGGGGCCAGGTCTGCGAATCCGAGGCCGTCCGCACCGCGGCCGACGCCGAGAGGAACCGCCGCGCGCCCGGTGCCTCCGCGCGCGGCTGCTCCGCGGGCCACTGCCCGGCCAGCGGCCAAGTCACCGGCTAAGACACCGGTTAAGCCGGCAACGAAGACACCGGCCAAGTCGCCTGCCCCCAAATCACCAGCCCGGGCCTCGGCCCGCCGCTGAGTCCCGCGCATCACCACCTGACGAAAGGTTCAGCACAGGATCTTCCGCCTGGAGCCAGCCCAGGAGTCCAGCTCAGAGGTTTCGAGGCTTGTCTTCCCGTGGGGTGGCATCCGGGCCCGGGGCCGTGTCGGTCCGGGTTACGTCCTCGCGGCTGCGCTGGTCTGCTGACACTTGCTGGCCGGACGCTGGCTCGCCGGAAGGCACTTGCTGGTCGGACGTTTGCTGGCCGGACGTTTGCTGGCCGGGGACGTGGCTGCCCGTTGCGGGCTCGGCGGCGGCCCTCTCGGCGCGCAAATCCCCGCGGGTCGGCATCTGCCCGCTCTCGCCGCCGCGTTCAGATGTAACTACGTCAGGGTCCACTTCGTCGGCTTTGCGCAGTTGCTCCTGCGCGCCGGAGCGGACGCTTTCGGCCTCTTCCTGGCGCTTGCGGGCTTCCTGCCGCAACCGCTCGGCCTCGAGGTCGGCCTCCTGCGCGTCGGCCTCGGCACGGGCCGCCTTGGCGTCGCGTTCCCGCGCAGCAAATTCGTCGGCCTTGGCCTGTTCACGCATCTCGGCCGCACGGTTCCGGTCCGCGGCCACCTTGCGTTTGCGGCTGACCATGACCGCCACCGCTACGATCGCGAGCACCACGACGATGCCGACAATAATTCCTATGAGCTGCCCTGAATCCACGTTGATCACCTTTTCTCCGGGTTGCAACAGATGCCCCAAAACCACTGGAAAAAACCACATGACTAAACAGCATCAGTAAACCGCAGATCGGCGCCGGTTGCTATGGATTCCGCAGCCCTCACCGGGCGGACCTGCGGCTATTTGGCGCGGGGCACCTTGAAGTGGGTCAGCTTGGCGTCCTGCCCGTCAAGTTCAGCCCAGGACTTTTCCGTTTCCAGGATGGTCAGCCCGCTGGTCGGATAGCGCGTGGCGGCGTCCATGTAGGCATCGTGGTCGGAGTCGCGCGAGGCCAGATGCATCGCAAGGTCCTGCACTCCGGGCATGTGGGAAATCACCATGAGGGTGGTGACGGTGTCCGGGACGTGGTTGATGACGGCCAGCATGCGCAAGGCGGAGGCGGCGTACAGCCCGTCCTCGAGCTTGGGCGTCGGCGCCTTGTCTCCGAGGGCGTGGCACACCCACGTGCAGGTCTGGCGGGTCCGCAAAGCGCTGGAGCAGAGGATGAAATCAGGGACCACGCCGTGCTTGAGCAGCCACTTGCCGGCGACTGGGGCGTCCTTGTGGCCGCGTTCTTCGAGCGGCCTTTCGTGGTCGGCAACCCCGCCGGGCCAATCGGACTTGGCGTGCCGCATGATCACCAGCCGTTTGATGTGATGCGCGCTCATGCCCCAATCCTAGTGCGGCGGCTGGCCCACGGGCGCGCATCCCACCAGCGTCCGCTCAGTCTTCAAGGACAAAGGTCACTTCCAGCACGACGTGCCAGGCAACGACGGCGCCGTCGCTGATTTCGACCTTCTGTTCCTTCACCCATGCCCCCGTGACATTGCGAAGGGTCTTATTGGCCCGGTCGATGCCCTCCTTGATGGCGGCATCGAACGAGGTCTTGGAGTTCGCGCTCAGGGTAGTAATCCGTGCAACAGACATGTCTTCCTCCCAATAGTCGGCTCAACGGTCCGAGACTACGCCGGACCCCCAAAAGGCAACAGAGTCTAACCGCGACCCACCAGCAGCGGCGGCAGAGGCCCGTCAGCCAGCCCACCCAATGCGCCCGTCGGGGAATGTGGCTGCCGGCGGAAAGCCACTGAAGCTTCCGGAAACGCGAAAGCGCCCGCTCCCTGGGCAGGGAACGGGCGCTTTGCGTGGGCTGGAAGCTAGATCGAGTATTCCGGAGCGGCCCAGACAACCACTTCGGGGTGCTCGTAGAACCGGTAGCCCTGGCCGCGCACGGTGCGCACGGTGTTGGCGAGGCGGCCGAGCTTGGAACGCAGGCGGCGGATGTGGACGTCGATGGTCCGCTCGTTCGGGACCTCTTCGGCGTTCCGCCACAGGCCTTCGAGGAGCTCGTCGCGGCCCACGGTGCGGGTGCCGTTCTCCACGAGGTAGTTCAGGAGTTCGAATTCCTTGAACGTGAGGTTCAGGGATTCGCCGTCGAGGTGCACTTCACGGCGGGCGAGGTCGATCAGCACCCCGGAAGGCCGCGGATCCTGCGGCTGCTGCAGGCGGGCGGTCTCGGTGCGCTGGCGGGCCCCCGCGGTGGGGTCACCGAAGGTTGAGCGGACGACGTCGAGGGCGGAACCCGGGGCACTGGCCGGCGCGACGGCGACGGCGGCATAGCTTTCGGCACCGGCCACGAGCGACTGTGCGTAGGCCCGGATTTCCTGGGCAAGCTTGGCGATGGATGTGCCGGCTGCAGCCGCGGTTTCCTCGTCGATGCCCATGTACAGCACGAAGCCGCGGGCGACGTTGTCGCTGGGGGCCGGACGGACCGGGCTGCCGGCACCCGGGGCGATCACCGGGGTGGGTGCCGTGGCGGGGGCGGGGGGGACGGCACGGAGCTGGCCGTAGGAGTCAGGGTTGTAGCCCTGCGCTGCATATCCGGGGGCGGGGAAGCTGCCCGCGGATCCGGCGGGGGCG
>NZ_KI914957.1:1114-16091 GCF_000520575.1 Arthrobacter sp. I3 | reverse complement strand
CTTCGATCGCGGAGGTCAGTTTGTCCCGGTAGGCCTCGGGGCTCAGGCGCAGGGGTTCGTGGGCGATCAGGGAGATAGGCCCCTCCACGCTGGAGGACATGAATTCCAGCGCGCCAGGGCGGGTGTCACCGGACCCCATCGGATCTTCGAGGCACCATGGGGTGGAATCTATGCCACCTACGGGGACGGCCACGGTTTCCCCGAACGAGTCCTTGGCCGTCTTGGCGAGACCTTCAATGTCTCCACGTCCTATTTGAAGCCCTACGCATGTTGCCGAGGCAGCCACTCAGCGGTTGATGCAGTGATGAAACTGATCGCTGAACGTGATCTGCAGCCCGCGAACATCCGCTCCATCACAGTGACCGCCGGGGAGACAGCGATCAACATGCTCAACGTCGATCCCATCGAGACAGTTTTCGATGCCCAGTTCAGCCTGCCCTACGCCATCAGCGTGGCGCTGGAGAACCGTTCTGTCGGGCTGGAGCAATTCGACCCGCCCCGCATCGCAGAGCCCCGGATCCAGGAGATCTTCGCCAAGATCTCGATGGTGCTCGACGAATCGATCCAGCTCGAGGACGGCCCCCGCCTTGATTTCGAGCTGATCGACGGCGAAAAGATCACTCTCCTGGCCGGGAATCCGACGGACGCCAAGGGCTCCGAAGAGAACCCCATGACCCACGCCGAAGTTGTCGCCAAGGCACGTGCTCTCCTCCGCCCCTACGGTGAAGAAACCACCGCGAAGCTCATCGACGCAGTGGAAAACCTTGATTCTTCACCCTCCATCGACAACCTCATCGCGGCACTCAGCGCTACCACCTACGCGACCAAGATAGAGACCTAACATGACAGCAAATACCCTGACCGACCGCATCGAACGCACGGAGTACATCGCTGCGGAACCGGTGGAATCCCTCGCTGCAGCCATCAACATCGACATACCCTTCGGCGTCGGCGCCACCGTCCCTCCACTGTGGCATTGGCTCTACCTGTTGGAGCGCAGCCGAGAGAGTGAGCTCGGGCCGGACGGGCACCCCACAGTCGGCATTCCAGCACCTCCAGGACCTGACCGGCGCAGAATGTTCGCCGGTGGCCGGGTTTCGACCTTCGGGCAGCTCACGATTGGTGAGCCGGCGAAAAAGGTCATTTCCGTGGCCAGGTCAATCGAGAAGGTAGGCCGGACCGGACCGCTGACGTTTACTACCGTTCGCCATGACATCTTCCAAACCCACGAGCTCCTGATTCGTGAAGAACAGGACATCGTCTACCGCGCTTCAGGAACCGGCACCCTGCCCCAACCCCCGACCCCGCCGGCCCCGCCCGCGGGCCCAGTGTTGAGGCAAGGAGTCGACGAAAGGCTTTTGTTCCGGTTCTCCGCGTTGACGTACAACGCACACAGGATTCACTATGACCGCGACTGGTGCCTGAACGAGGGCTACGACGGGCTGGTCATCCACGGCCCCCTTCTGGCCCTGATGATGGGGGAACACATGCGTCGGGAAGGGATTGACCTGGTCGGGAAGACCTTCGGTTACCGGCTTGCCTCCCCGATGACCAAGCCACAGACATTCTCCATCGTCCCAGGGCCGAGTGGTCTGGAAAACGGTGCCGAGGCCCGCAGCGCCGAGGGTGCAGTCTGCGCGGTGAGCACCCTATCCGATGTATAGCACGCCTTTCATTGCTTCGACCACGGCACCGCCGGCTAGACACTAACGTATGCGCGGCTCCTCACCGGGAAGGCAAAGACAGTGGATGAAACAACGAGTGAATCCAGAAAAGAAGAACCTCTGGAGGGCTCCCCCGACTATGAGCTGATCGCGTCACCCTGGATCGGACTCCACTACAAGTGTGAAACGGTCACTGGTCGGATGAGTGGGGCCCGACTCTGAAGGACTAGCGTGGGTTGTCCTGGCGCTCGATGTTGCCAGTGCGCCAGTGAGATGCACACCTTAGTCACGCATATTTGGCAGCAATACCCGTAACGGAGTCTGAATAACTGTGTGCGGGGTCCGCCCTGATCCGACAGGAGACGACCGTGTCAGAGTCCACGACCGCAATAACAGGGTTGATGATCGATCCCTGACGGGAGAGAGACCATCGATCAGAAGGAGCTTACAGAGCAGTTGCTCGCGCAGGCTAAGGAACTGGGCGTGAGCCTTGTGGGCCCTGGTGGCTGGTGAACCAGCTCGCGAGGAATGTGCTGGGGCCCCGCTATAAGCCGAGCTGGCCCGGTATCACGGGGCCGAGCATGGTCATACACCGATCGCAGCCAACATTCACACCGGCAGCAGGGTGTTCTCCATCTCCTGCCGCAGCCCTTTCACGGCGCAATCCCCTTGCTCTCTCGTCAGTCTCAAGCACACCCCAATCTGACGCCCCTCGGCCGATCATTGAATTCCTTGCAGAAGAAGACCCAGGACTCGGCCTCATATGCAGTCGGGTGGAAGCTTCCCTTACCAGACGAGAGGACTGCACGCAGGTGGGTGATCCGGCAGGAAACCACATAAACGGCAATTCCGACCGTACTCTCTGGTCGACCCAGTAAAGGAGGACATATGTCCTACAAGTTGTATGAACCGGAAGCCAGCGCCGCCTCCTCGCTAACGGGCAGCGGCCTGCTCCCAAGCCCCCCGGCGCTTCCTCTTTCCCTTGAAGTCATCACTTTGGAGGAGCCCCAAAGCAGAGACGAGAAGCTTGACGTTGCCATCAGCAGACTCCTTCCCGCCGCTCTTGAACGCAGGCAGAGAATTCTGGTCATACAACGCGATTACGGCAAGTACACCGTTCGCGTCGACCATGAAGTGCCATGCGGCACAACTCGGGAGTCCCGCGAGTAGATCGTGCGAAGGTGAACGAGAGGACACGACAACTTGGTCGCGCGCCGTCCATAAAGCCTTACACATATCCGTCCTGAATGCCGGCTGCTCTCTAAATAGATTCTCTAAAACCACCTACCCGCGTGAGCAGGAGATTGTCTTTTCTCTATGGGCTACACCGCAACCTGACAGCGGCCGTTTGCTTGACGGAATCGCAATTATCGGTCTTCAAGCAACGGGAGGGTGACTGCACTTGTGCCCAAACGGCCGGCTTCCTGGAAGCCGGCTGTTTGGGCACAATCGCGTCGGCGTGCAGGCAGGAGACGTCAGCCTGAGACGACGGCGGTCTGCTCCTGGAAGGCCGGCACGACGTGCTCGATGAAGAGCTCAAGGGAGCGCTTCTTTTCCTCGTGGGTGAGGCTGTTGTCGGACCAGACGCTGAATTCGGTGACGCCGAGGGCCTCGTACTTCCGGAGCCGTTCGATGAGCTCGTCGGGGGTTCCGATCATGGCTGTTTTGTGGAGGGACTCCGGCGTGAACTCGGGGCGGTCAGCGAACTTTTCCTCGGGGCTGGGCTCCAGGAAACCATTCTTCGGGGTGGTCTTGTTGCCGAACCAGGCATCGAAGGTCCGGTAGAACTTGTTGATGCCTTCGGCCGGGCGGCGCCAGCCTTCGGGCTCGTCTGCGGAGTGGACGTGGGTGTGGCGCAGGACCATGAGGTCCGGGCGGGGAATGCCGGGGTTCTTCTCGACAGCGGAGTCGAACTTGCGTGCCAGGTCCTCGACCTCCTCGTCCCCCTTCATCAGTGGGGTCACCATCACGTTGCAACCATTCTCGACGGCGAACTCGTGCGAGGAGATATCGCGGGCGGCAATCCACATCGGCGGGGTCGGCTTTTGCACGGGCTTGGGGACGCTCGTCGATGTGGGGAACTGCCAGACTTCGCCGTCGTGGGCGTAGTCGCCTTCCCACAGCTTGCGCACTGCCGGAACGAGTTCGCGGAGGTGCTTGCCGCCGTCGACGGCTGACATGCCTCCCATCAGGCGGTCGAATTCGAACTGGTAGGCGCCCCGGGCCAGGCCCACTTCCATCCGCCCGTTGCTGATGACGTCCAGGAGGGCGCACTCTCCGGCGACCCGGAGCGGGTTCCAGAAGGGAGCGATGATGGTTCCCGCGCCGAGGCGGATCTTTGATGTCCGTGCTGCGAGGTAGGCGAGCTGCGGTATGGGGCTGGGTGAGATGGTGTATTCCATCGAGTGGTGCTCGCCGATCCAGACGGTGCTGAAACCGCCAGCCTCGGCCATGAGCGTGAGTTCGGTCAGGTTCTCGAAGCATTCCTGGTGCGAGACGGATTCGTCCCAGCGTTCCATATGGACAAAGAGGGAAAAGCGCATTGATAACTCCTTTGTTGGCGGTGGTCCGCCGGGGCACGGTTAGTGCTGCAGCTAGTTCGTGGCTGCGGCGTTGCGTTCGGCGATCGTCTGGTTGCCGCGGGACCAGTGTTCGTGCTCAATTTCGCGGATGATGACGGTGGTGTTTTCGGGTACAGCACCGACGGCCTTTTCCGCTGCCTGGTGGAGCTCGTTGATGAGGGAGCGGAGCTGTTCGGGGCTGCGGCCCCGGGCGATCGATACTTCGATGAGTGGCATGTGGGTTTCTTTCAGCTGCGCATGATGAATGGATCGGAGACGGGGCCTTCGTCGGTGTTGATCCAGACGCTCTTGAGGCGGGTGTATTCGTTCATGGACTCCAGTCCGTGCTCGATGCCGACTCCTGAGTTTTTGAAGCCCTGGCGCGGTGACATCGGGGACATGGCCCGGTACGTGTTGACCCACACGGTTCCGGCTTCAAGCCTGCGTGCCATCCGGTGGGCGCGTGCCAGGTTCTGGGTCCAGATTCCGGCGGCGAGTCCGTATTCGGTGTCGTTGGCCAGGCCCACCACCTCGTCCTCGGAATCGAAGGGCATGATCGCGGCGACCGGGCCGAAGATCTCTTCCCGGACAACCCGCATGGAGTTGTTCACGTCGGTCAGGACGGTGGGGGCGAAGAAGTAGCCGGGAAGGTCGGTGACGGGGCGTTTGCCTCCTGTCCGCACCGTGGCGCCTTCGCTGACACCGAGGTCCACGTAGGAGCTGACCTTGTCCAGTTGGGCGCCGAAGGCGAGCGGGCCCAGTTCGGTGGTGGCCAGGCGCGGGTCGCCGATGATGATGGATGCTGCGCGTTCGGCGACGCGTTCGACGAGTTCGTCGTAGACGCTGCGGTGGGCGAAGACACGGCTGCCGGCGATGCAGGTCTGGCCGGCGGCGGCGAAGATTCCGGCGATGACGCCCATCGCGGCGTTGGATACGTCCGCGTCCTCGAACACGATGTTGGGGCTCTTGCCCCCGAGTTCCAGGGTGGACCCGATAAAGCGGGAGGCCGTCTCGGCGGCGATGCGCGCCCCGGTCTGGGTCGAGCCGGTGAAGGAGATCTTGGCCAGGTCGCGGTGGCTGACCAGGGCGGCCCCGGCTTCCTGGCCGAAGCCGGTAACAACATTCACGACGCCGTCGGGGAACCCGGCCTGGGAGGCGAGTTCGGCGACCCGGAGGATGGTCCGGGAGGTGTATTCGCTGGGTTTGATGACCACGGTGTTGCCGGCCGCCAGGGCGGGGGCGAGCTTGGACGTGGTCAGCGTCAGGGGCGAGTTCCATGGTGTGATGGCCCCGACGACCCCGAGGGGTTCGCGCTGGGTGTAGTTCAGCATGGTGATCGAGTTGGTGGGGATCTGGCTGCCCTGGACCTTGTCGGCGAGACCGGCGTAGTAGTAGAGGTATTCGGGCAGGGAGGCGAGCTGGCCGCGCATCTCACGCAGGAGCTTGCCGTTATCCAGGGTTTCGAGTTCGGCGAGTTCGTCTGCGTGCTCGCCGATCAGGTCACCCAGGCGGCGGAGGAGGTGGCCGCGCCTGGTGGCCGTGAGGTCGCGCCACAGCGGGGACTCGAAGGCATCTTTGGCTGCGGCGACGGCGCGGCGGACGTCTTCCTCTGTTCCGCGTGCTGCCTGGTAGAGCACCTCGAGTGTTGCGGGGTTGGTGCTGGGGAAGTATTCGCCGCCGGCGGGAGCGGACCAGGTACCCCCGATGAAGTGGTCGTAGCGGAGTTCAATGGACATCTGAATGCTCCTTGATAAAGGCGGTCAGTGTGTGGGCGAGGTCCTGGGGACGCTCGACCGGCATCATGTGACGTGCGCCGGGGATGATGCAGTAGGTGCAGCCGGGAATGGCCGCTGCAAGCCGCGCGCTCATTTCCGGTGTTGAGCCCGGGTCAAGCTCGCCCGTCACGGCATGGGAGGGAACGCTGATCAGCGGCAGTTCGGGTGCGATTTCAGCGTCGGCGGTGGCGAAGACGCGGTAGCAGGCCAGGAAGGACTTTGGGTTGTTCCTTTGCAGCACCTCGCGCGTGGCGTGGATAAGTTCTGCCGGGACGGCGGAGTCTTCGGGGTACCAGCGGCGGATGGATGCCTCGATTGTTGCCGGAAAATCTGTTTCGGCGGAGGCCAGCCGGACCATGACGGCGGCGTGCTCCTGGGATGTGCGGGCACACACGGATGCGACCGACACGAGGCTGGCAACCAGGTCGGGGCGGTACCGGGCCAGGTGCTGGGCGATCAGGGCTCCGAGCGAGAATCCCACCAGATGGGTGTTCGGTTCGAGTCGTTCGGCGACGTCCGCCGCGAGCTCGGCAAGCGTGATTCCTTCGGGCGCCGGCGGACGGTGTCCGTGTCCGAGCAGTTCAAGGATTTGGACGTCGTATTCGGGTTCGAGGTATTCGCGGAGGGGATTCCACATCGATCCGTCCAGTCCCACCCCGTGGATCAGTGCTACACGCTCACGGCTCACGGCGGATGGCACCTCAGTTCTTTTCGGTGGAGAAGGCTGCCAGGCGTTGCTGGGGCCGGCCCTGGGCAGCGGCGGCGAGGGCGATCACGATTTCATCGGCATGGGGTGCGTCGTTGATCCTGACCTCGATGCTCTGGTGGTGGGAGCGGATCGTCGCGTCGGTGATGTGCTTGAGCGGGATATCGAAGATGACACCGGCCGGGCCTCGCTTTTCCACTGCCGGCAGGAGCGTCGTGGCGTTGGCGGCGTCGCGGAAGTGGTTTCCGAAGGCAAGTGTGTGGATGAGTCCCGAGCCGTGCTCGATTTCGCCGTTGAGCCCGACGATGGCTGCCTTGCCGTACGCTTCCGCCGGGGCGCCGAGGGCCTCGAGCACGCGTGGGGCGAGCAGCGCGCCGAGGTCGGAGGCGTTGGCGTCGATGCCCTCGGAAAGGTTTTCAACGAATCCCTGCCCGGTCCACGGGTTCTTGATGATGGCAGCGACGACGGCGACTCTTGCTGCCGGGCTGACTTCCCGTCCTCCTTCAGTGAGGACGTCTTCGGTGACGGTGACGATCTTACGGATGCTCATGAAACAAGTTCTCCTAGCGTGTCTGCTTTGACGATGGGGTCGGTGAGGCGGTCACCGATCCGGGGGTGTGGCCGGGGACCTGTGGAGGCTCCGAGAACGACGACGATCTCTCCCGGGCGGGGTGCGTCACTGACGCGGGTGGTGATGGTTTGGTAGTGCGTGCGGGTGGCTGCGGCGTTCTTGTGCCACAGCGGGACGACGAGTGAGGCGCCGGCGTCGCCGCGGTCATCGGCGAAGCAGATGATTGACTCCCCCTCGAAGTATTCCCGGACGAGGTTGCCGAAGAAGGGTGTGTGGATGAGCGCGGCGCCATGCTCGATCTCGCCGTCTGTGCCCACGATCGCTGCTTTGCCGAAGGCCTGGATGGCCTCGACGCCGCCGAGGTTCTCAGCGAGCACGTCAGTGAGCTTGCGTGCCAGCACCGGAGCGAGCTGGACTACTTCCTCGCTGAGGTCATCGGTCGGCTGCCCATCCACCCACGGGTTGGTGACCACTGCTGCTGCGGTTGCGCGGACTGCCGGGACGGCCGGGGCGAGACCGTTCTCGACCAGGATTTCCTCGCTGTAGTACACAATCTTGCGGATGCCGAATCTTTGGTCGTTCATCATCGAATCTCTTCAGTCGTGGAGAAGCGCATGGCTTCCTTTCGTAAGGGGTCGTTCAACTCCGGGGGTCGGTTGCCGGGTCGCTCAGAGCCTCCCGCGAGGAGGCGTGAACGTGGTTCCTCATGGCGGATTCGGCTCCAAAGGGGTCTTTGTGTTCGATCATTTCCAGAACCGCACGGTGTTCACGGGTGGAGGCTTCAAGCCTGCCGGGATGTTCAACCGTGCGCAGGACCAGCCGCTGGTAGGCGAGCTGGTTCATGAGCCGCTCGTAGTGCTCCACGAGTTTGCGGTTATCCGAGCCGCGGACGATGGTCCAGTGAAACTCGTGGACAAGCCGGGCATAGGCGTCGGTGTCGTGTGTAAGCGAGACCATTTCCGATTCTTCAAGGTTCCGCCGCAATATAGCGAGCTCCGGAACCTCCCCACGGCGGGCCAGCAGGGAGGCGGCCAGTCCCTCCATGGATTCCTTGAGCTGGAAAAGCTCGATGATCTCCCTGCGCGTGGGCTCCCGAACGAAGGTGCCGACTTTCGGGCGGATCTCCACGAGACCTTCATGCTGAAGCTGCTTCAGCGCTTCCCGGATCGGTGTCCTGCTCACGTCGAACTCCTGCGCGAGGAAGGCCTCAGGAACGACAGCCCCCGGAGGGAAGTCGCCGCTGAGGACGAGCCGGCGGATGCGATACAGGAGTCCGTCCTGTTCCGCCACCTCATTGACTGTTGCGAAATCATCTTGCATACATGACAGCCTATGTTGCATGCATCAGAGCGTCAATAGGCGGAGGGTGAGATTTACAAAAACCCGCCGCTGCCAAGGAAATTAGCCCTTTTCGCCGTCCCTCTTGACCTTTTCTTGTGAGCTGGATTACCTTCATTGGTATGCAACAGACCTTGGAATCGCTCATCACATCGGCGTGGCTGGCAGCCTGGGACAAGGGCGACCTTGATGCCCTGGACCGTCTGGTAGCCCCCGGTTACACGCGCACCAGCAAGGCCACGGGCGCAACCGTTGATCTTGCCGGCCTTAAGTCAGAGATCGCAGCGATCCGGGAAGCCTTCCCCGACCTGCGCACCACGGTCGATGACGTCGTCGAAGGGGATGGCACGGTCGCCGTCTTCTGGACCTCCACCGGCACCCACACCAACGAATACCTCGGGGTTCCCGCAACTGGACTCACCGTCCAGACCCGGGGCTCAAACATCCTCACCGTTGAAAACGGGAAGATCCTCACAGAGTCTGTGACCTGGGACGGAAGCGAACTGCTTGCCGGCCTCGGCATCAGGCCCCTGCGCGGCATCGCCACGCCGGCCACCTCGGACGGCGAGGACTTCCCGGAACTGGACCCGGACCTGATGAAGTCCTTCAACCGCCAGTTCATCACCGGCGTCACGGTCGTGACCACCAAGGAAGGCCAAACCCCCAAAGGGCTCGCGGCCAACTCGTACTGCTCGGTCTCCCTCGAACCACCCCTGGTGCTCGTCTGCGTCCAGAAGACCTCGAGCACCTATTCTGCTCTCTTCTCCTCCAGCCACCTCGGCATCAACATCCTCGGCACCGAACAGCTGGACACCGTCAAGGTTTTCGCCTCCAAGGCACCCAACAAGTTCGCCGAACTCGACTGGCACGAAGGACCCAAGGGAAGCCCCCTGCTGGACGGTTCCGCAGCTTCCCTGGAAGCGGAAATCCAGGAACGGTTCCAGGCGAAGACCCACACGGTCTTTATCTGCCGGGTCCGGCACGCGGAAACCAGCAGCACCGCGCCGATGGTCTACAAGGCCGGTCACTTCTTCGACGGCGCTGAACTCGCCGAACTCTAAAAAGGCCGGCGCGGCTGACCACCCTCCGACAGGCACCAGCCGCGCCGACCCAACCTGCTCGCAAGCAGCGCACCATAGGTGCGCTTCCCACATTAGGACACAAAGATGAGCCCTGACACCCTCCGCGCTGCCGACGACAGCGTCGCCGAAGACCGCGGTTACCGCAACAGCCTCACCAAAATCGAGCCCTACGGCATCGAACACATCCCCGACGTCGAACGCCACGGGAAACCACGCTCCCAGTTCTTCCTCTGGTTCGCCGCAGGAATGAACTTCCCCATCGTGGTCCTGGGCTTCAGCGCCACCTACTTCGGACTGCCCTTCTGGGCCGCAGTCCTGGCCATCATCCTCGCCGGGGTAATTTCATCCGCCGGCATGGGATACCTCTCGGCCATGGGCGTCCGGCTCGGAGTTCCGCAACAGATGCAGGGCCGGGGGCCTCTTGGATTCATCGGCAACCTGTTCCCCGTGGCGTACGTGAATGTGTTCGCCGGCATCGGCTGGGCCGCCGTCACAGTGATCCTCGGCGGCAAAGCCATCGCGCTGCTGACGAATATTCCTTTCTGGATCTCATCCCTGGTTCTGATGGCCATCCAGCTCGTCGTTGCCGTCATTGGCTACAACCTCATCCACTTCCTGCAGCGCATCCTGTCCTTCGTGCTGGTAATCGGCTTCATCTTCATCACCGTGATAGCCGCCGCCAACGGACGCATCGAGAACACCTTCAACGAATCCGCCAAAGGCTTCGACGGCGTAGGCGGATGGATCATCTTCTTCGGCTGGTTCTTCTCCTTCATCGTCGCCTGGATGCCCTTCGCCTCCGACTACTCCCGATACCTTCCCAACACCCCCGGCAACCGCCGCGGCGCCGGCTGGGCCACCATGCTCGGAAACTTCATCACCCTGGTCTGGATGGGAATCCTCGGGACACTGCTCGGCTCCACGACCACCGCAACTGACAGCATCGGCGCACTCAAAGAAACAATGGGCCCCTGGGCCGCCGTCGGCCTCGGCGTCGTCGCCCTGTCCTCCTTCACCCAAAACTTCCTGAACGTGTACGGCGGCGCCATTTCCATCCAGACCATGGGTGTCCCCGTCAAACGCCACATCGGCGTCGTGTTCATCTGCGTCGCTTCCTACCTGGTCGCGCTGTGGGGACAGGAAGGCTTCAACGAAGGATTCACCGCCTTCCTGAACCTGACCGCATACTGCATCGCCCCCTACGTCGCCGTCCTGGTGTGCGACTACCTGTTCGGAGGCCGCCGCACCGAACGCGGCCTGCGCGAACTCTTCGACAAGTCCCGCAAATTCGAATGGGGCTTCGTGGCCTGGGCCGCCGGCGTCGCACTGTCCTCCCCCTTCTGGATGTCCTCCATTTACACCGGCCCCATCGCCGCCGCCATTCCCCAGATCGGCGACCTCTCCTACTACGTCGGAGCAGCCGTCGCGGCCGCCGTCTACTTCGCCACCCACCGGCGCCAGCGCCTCTCCGGCCACGAGATGCTGGACCGCACCCCCGCCGGACGGACCCTGTGACACCCGCCCCTGGCCCAGGCGCGCCCAAGCTCGTCGTCATCGACATGCAGCGAGTTTTCCAGGACGAGGGGCAATGGCAGGTTCCCCGCTACGACGAGATCGTCCCCGTTATCGAACAGCTCCAGCAAGAACTCGGATCCGGCGCCGTGTTCACCCGTTTCGTCCGCGACGAGACCGAACACGGTGCCTGGGCCGCTTACTACCAGCGATGGAACGAGATGCGGTTCCCTACCGATTCCAACGCTTGGGACATCACCATGAATGTCCCAGGCACGGCAACGGTGGTCGATGGGCCGACGTTCTCCAAGTGGGGACCCCAGCTGGCAGCCCTCATCCCGGAAGGGACCGAAATGGTCCTGACCGGGGTAGCCACCGACTGCTGTGTCCTGTCCACCGCCCTTGGCGCCGTTGACGCCGGACGGTTCGTCACCGTCATCTCCGATGCCTGTGCCGCCGTCACCGATCAAGCCCAGCAGCAGACACTGGCGCTCCTGGAACTCCTCTCACCGATGTGCGAAGTGATGACCAGTGACCAGTTCCTTACCCGTACAGTGCGGAACGCCTAGTCCCGCCTGTGAAAACCCGCCACACCGGAGCACCACATGAGCACCCTGACATTGCAAACGACGGTCCCTGAAGACCGCAACGCCACGGCAGACCTTCCACGCGAGGTCATCGCCACCGTCGTTCAGTGGCGCGGCCGGATCGCCCTCTTCAAGCGCAGCCAGTCCGTCGGACACGAACGCGGTCTCTGGCACTGCATCACCGGGTACCTCGAGCCGAACGTCACCCCCGAACAGCAAGCCCTGACCGAACTCGAGGAAGAAGCAGGACTCACGCGAGAGGACCTCGCCGATTTTCAACGCGGAGAACAGCTCCTGATTCCCGACCACAAGGGAAACCCCTGGCTGGTGCACACCTTCACTGCGACAACCACACGCCGCAGACTAACGATCAACGACGAACATGACGCCTACCGCTGGAGCGTCCCGTCCAAAATCAGCCGGTTCTCCAACCGCGTTCCCTGGCTGGACACCGTCATCCAGGCCGCGACGCCAGACGCTCCAAGGAAACAACAAAAGTGATAGTCATCGAAGGAACCGTTGAACACGGCGACCAACGCGGCAGACTCCTCGGTTTCCCCACCGCCAACATCCCCCTCGACAACGAACACATCGAGGACGGGGTCTGGGGAGCGATCGTGCGAATTGAGCCGAACCGGCAGGTCCCGGCCGCGGTGTCCATCGGCCGCCGCCGGACGTTCTACGCCGAGAAGGGGCAGCGACTGCTGGAAGCTCATCTACTAGGCGTCAACGAAGACCTCTACGGACAAAGAATCCGTGTCGAACTCGCCACCAAGCTCCGGCCACAGCGTGCCTTCGAGAACATCCAGTCCCTGACCGAACAACTGAACCAGGACGTCCAAAACGTCCACAAATGGTCCCTCGCCCATTTCCTAACATTCCCGTCTCAAAACAGCCGCGTACTCAGCGCAGCGAACCCCGAGACATCGAGCCACGCATCCTAAGGAGCCGACATGGCTGAAACCACGACTTTGACGATCGACCGCGAAACTTCCCTCCTCGCCTCCGTGCCCACGGGCCTGCTGATCAACGGCCAGTGGCGCGAGGCGTCCGACAGGGGCACCTTCGACGTGCACGACCCCGCCACCGGTGAGGTGCTCGCCACCCTCGCCTCCGCGACCAGCGGGGACGCGGTCGCTGCGTTAGACGCGGCCCATGCCGCGCAGGCGTCCTGGGCCCGCACGGCACCGCGCGAACGGGCCGAGATCCTGCGCCGCGCCTTCGACCTGGTCACCGAGCGGACCGAGGACTTCGCGCTGCTGATGACCCTGGAAATGGGCAAGCCGCTGGCCGAAGCCCGCGGTGAAGTCGCCTACGGCGCCGAGTTCCTGCGCTGGTTCGCTGAAGAGACCGTCCGCGACTACGGCCGCTACCTCACCACGCCCGAGGGCAAGAACAAGATCCTGGTCCAGCACAAGCCGGTGGGACCGTGCCTGCTCATCACCCCGTGGAACTTCCCCCTGGCGATGGCCACCCGCAAGGTCGCACCCGCCATCGCCGCGGGCTGCACCATGGTCCTCAAACCGGCCAAGCTCACCCCCCTCACCGCCCAGCTCTTCGCTCAGACCATGCTCGACGCCGGCCTCCCCGCCGGGGTCCTCAACGTCGTCGCCTCTTCCTCCGCCTCCGGGATTTCCGGGCCGCTGTTGGCCGATCCGCGGCTGCGGAAGGTCTCTTTCACCGGCTCCACCCCCGTGGGCAAGCGGCTGATGGCCGATGCGGCGCAGAACGTGCTGCGCACCTCCATGGAGCTCGGCGGCAACGCACCGTTCATCGTCTTCGAGGACGCCGACCTGGACAAGGCCGTCGAGGGCGCCATGGCCGCCAAAATGCGCAACATGGGCGAGGCCTGCACCGCAGCCAACCGGTTCCTGGTCCAGGAATCCGTCGCGGCGGAATTCACCGCGAAGTTCGCCGCAGCGATGGGCGCCCTGACCACCGGCCGCGGCACCGACCCCGGCACCCAGGTCGGCCCGCTCATTGACGCCGGCGCCCGCGACGACGTCCACGCGCTCGTGAGCGCCGCCGTCGGCGCCGGGGCCACCGCCGTCACGGGCGGCTCACCGGTGGAGGGGGCCGGCTACTTCTACCAGCCCACCGTGCTCACCAATGTGCCCAACGACGCCGAGATCCTGCGCCAGGAAATCTTCGGCCCCGTCGCCCCCGTCACCACCTTCACCACCGAAGAGGACGCCGTCCGGCTCGCCAACAACACCGAGTACGGCCTCGCGTCCTACATCTACAGCCGCGACTTCAACCGGCTGCTGCGCGTGGCCGAGCAGATCGAGTTCGGCATGGTCGGCTTCAACGCCGGCGTCATCTCCAACGCCGCAGCACCCTTCGGCGGCGTGAAGCAGTCAGGGCTCGGCCGCGAAGGCGGCTCCGAGGGCATCGCGGAGTACACCACCACCCAATACATCGGCATCGCCGACCCCCACGCGAACTGACTCCGGCCAGGGGGTGGCGACATGGAAAGCCCCCGCGGCAGTGTCGGCGGCGGCTCCCCATGTCCTTCAGAACTTCTGTCAGGCTGAAATACACCCCCACCTGACGAACGCGCCCTTGTATTGGCTACGTTGTCTAGGAGCTCCGTGAACCGATAGTGCCGGTCTCAGCCCCGCGGACGGTGCGCTGTCGCTGGGTCTTTGCCGCGGCGCGGGTTCGCAGCGCAGGCGGGGGCGCAGTGGCGATGATCCCCTGTCGGGATCCTGGCGTTGGCCGGCATCCCCCGACAGTCGCGTGTCCCGGAGGCTTCAGAGGGCCCTGCTCGGCGTCTCTCACAATGCATGCAAGGCGGGCACTTGAGTAGGGTCCGGTCCCTGGCTCCTTATGCTTGCTGTTGGCGTACCAGACCATAAGGGACAGCTGGGTGGGCACGGACGATGTAACTTCCCATTCCGATGCGCGTGATCAGTACCCCGATCTTGTGCTGTGCTGCACTGTCCATTACGAGAGAGACCGCCAGTCTCGAGTGCCTCATCGACCGTGGCGGCCCCCGCTACGTTGACTTCGACCATGCCCGGACGCCTGTTGGGCTCACGAATGTGCAGCTGTTGTCCTGACGCGGTCGTCACCGGGCACCGCCGCGAGTTCCGCTCCTACCTGGCCGGGGCAGGCCTTGACGGGCAGGCACTGGTGGAAAGGGAGTTGCCGAGGCGATGGCTCCTTAACCGCTGGCTCG
>NZ_KI914957.1:0-1014 GCF_000520575.1 Arthrobacter sp. I3 | reverse complement strand
CCCGCCGCATCGGGCCCGAGGCCTAGCCTCACCGCCGCGGCTGGGTGATGACCCGCGCAGTTGTGGCTGTTCCTCGCCCGAGCCATTGGCCGGACCTGCTTGGGCCAACCCTCGGGCCGTACCTCAAGCTGTCCTCGCCGCCCGGAACCTGGACGAAAGCGCCCGTGCGCTGCCCGCGGGGTCCTTGGTGGCCGTGCGCGCCGCGGCCATCAGCCCTCCGCACGGTTGCGCCCGCTCAGGTTTATTTCTTGTTATCCAGGTCACATTGCGTCTATCGTTGTCGGGGGCCACAGCGTGGTGGCCCCGTTTTAGAGCGGAGAACTGTGTGAACGAGAAGCTGCGGGTGCTGGTCCGTGTGGACCTCGATGGCGCCAAGGCCCACGTCAATGTCCAGGGTCACGTGACGGTTCAGAACGTCCATGGCCTCTACGGTGTGGTCCAGCGCGCCGGCTCGCTCGCCTCAGGGCTGTCGCTGGAACTCGATGTGACGCGTGCCCAGACTGACTCCGACGCCATGGGAGAGCTTCGTGCGTGTGCAAAGTCGCATCATCTGCCGGTGCACGTGGACCCCCGCCAGCGTGACTACCAGATCAGCCTCCTGACGCAGAACACCGCGGTGTCCGCGGCCCTGTCGCCAGTCCTGGCAGCCTGACGCGCAGCACTGGCTACTGGGGTTGGCCGTGCCCTTGGCTCACATCCTGGGCCTGTGTGCCTGAATCTGATGTCCGCGCAGGGCGCGGAGCACGCGGTGCGAGAGAGCGCGTTGGACTTTCATTTGTAGCATCGCTCCCTTGCGTGACCGGGTAGCTGGCGGCATGTCTTATCCCGCGCACTCGATGCAGTACGGATGGCCGTCCCGTTCGCGCGCGAGCTGGGACCGGTGCCGGACCAGGAAGCAGGAGTAGCAGGTGAACTCGTCTTTGGCCTGGGGAATGACCTGGACGATGAGTTCCTCGGCAACGAACTCCCCGCCGGGGGTGATGGTGTCGTCGAGTGCGTCGGCTTCGTCCAGTT
>NZ_KI914956.1:8668-17537 GCF_000520575.1 Arthrobacter sp. I3 | reverse complement strand
TGCCGGGCCAGCCGGACTGGTGGCCGCCGTCGAACTGGCCGCCGAACCGCTCGCCGTCGCCGCGCCAGGCACTGGCGTCGCATCGGCAGGGGTGCCAGAAGAAATGCCGGCCGAGGTGCCGGTGCTGGTGCCTGCAGCGGATGAGGAATCTGCGCCCGGGCGGCTCTTGTTGCGGTTCAGCAGCCGCCAGACCACAGCGACCACCACGATGATGACAAGGAGCCAGACGATCCAGTCCATAGCAGAGCCTTTCAGTCCGTATTCAGCCCATGAGGCATGGTTGCCGATGCTTGACGTTACGTCCGGGCAAAGCGGCTGTCCACCCTCCCGGCGGCCAAATGCCGGGCATTCCTGGAGCGGATCCCGGGCCCGGTGAGCAACCCGGAACCGGATTCAAACCCGGCCCGGCGTGTAGCCTCGCCTCATGGATTTCAAGCGACTGCAGATTCTGCGTGAACTCGCCGGCCGCGGGACCGTGGGCGCCACGGCGGAGGCCATGAAGGTCACGCCATCGGCAGTGTCGCAGCAGCTGAAGACCCTGCAGGAGGAACTGGGCGTCGTCCTGGTGGAGAAATCCGGCAGGGGAGTGCGCCTTACCGAGGCAGGGCTGGCCATGGCCGGCGCCGCCGCCGACGTGTCGACGGCCATGGCCCGGGCGGAAGCAACCATCGACACGTACCGGCGCGGCTGGCAGACACGGGTGGTGGCAGCCTTCTTTCCCAGCGCCGCGGAGATGTTCCTGCCGGGCATGCTGCACCGGGTCAAAGCCGTCGAGGGGCTCCGGTTCGAGGCGCACTTCGAGGACCCGGGCGTTGCCGGGTTCGCCGGGCTGACCGCGGACTACGATATCGTCCTGGCGCACAGTGTCGACGGTCCGGAAGTCTTCGGCGGCCAGGGCCTGACGGTGGTGCCACTGCTGGACGAACCCCTGGACGTGGCCTTGCCGGCCGGGCACGCTTTGGTCGGCAAGGCCACGCTGTGCGCCGAGGACGTCGTCGGCTTTCCGTGGATGGGGGTTCCCGAGGGTTTTCCCTTCGACACCGTGCTGCGCCAGATCGAGGTGCGGGCCGACTCGCAGGCGGTCCGGGCCCAGCAGTTCCCGGATCTGCGGGTCCTGGAAGCCCTGGTCAGCGCGGGGCACGGGCTGAGCCTGCTGCCGCGGTACACGGCGGTCAGTAACCAGGGCCGGGGGTTCGTCCTGCGCCCGCTCGAGGGCGTGAAGGCCAGCCGCAGCATCGTGGCGCTGGCCCGTCCGGACGTCGCGGCCCGGACCACCATCCAGCAGGTCCTGGCGATGCTCAAGGCCGAGGCCCAAGGTGTCGCCGAGGCCCCGGAACTGCGTGACGCGGCTCACCGGGCCTAGGTCAAAGCGGGCCCCGGTTTCATGATGTGAGACGAGAGTCCACTATTTGATCGAAATATTCCCGGTTTTCCGCTTAACGCTCCGTTCTTGGGTCGTTGGCGCCTGTGGCAGAGCCCTAGACTTTGAGCCATGAGTCAGGACACCCAAACAGCAGCAGACACCAAGCCGGACATCAAGCCCCGCAGCCGGGTCGTTACCGATGGAATCCACGCCGCCCCCGCGCGCGGCATGTTCCGGGCGGTCGGCATGGGCGACGACGACTTCGCCAAGCCGCAGATCGGCGTGGCGAGCTCGTGGAACGAGATCACCCCCTGCAACCTTTCGTTGAACCGGCTCGCCCAGGGCGCCAAGGAAGGCGTCCACGCCGGCGGCGGGTTCCCCATGCAGTTCGGCACCATCTCCGTCTCGGACGGCATCTCCATGGGCCACGAGGGCATGCACTTCTCCCTGGTGTCCCGCGAAGTCATCGCCGACTCCGTCGAGACGGTCATGCAGGCCGAGCGGATCGACGGCTCTGTGCTCCTGGCCGGCTGCGACAAGTCGCTGCCGGGCATGCTGATGGCCGCTGCCCGCCTGGACCTGGCCGCCGTGTTCCTCTACGCCGGCTCCATCATGCCCGGCTGGGTCAAGCTCGAGGACGGCTCCGAAAAGGAGGTCACCCTCATCGACGCGTTTGAGGCCGTCGGTGCGTGCGCCGCCGGCAAGATGAGCCGCGAGGACCTGGACCGCATCGAAAAGGCAATCTGCCCGGGTGAGGGCGCCTGCGGCGGCATGTACACCGCCAACACCATGGCCTGCATCGGTGAGGCCCTGGGGATGTCCCTGCCCGGCTCCGCGGCACCGCCCTCCGCGGACCGCCGCCGCGATGCCTTTGCGCACAAGTCCGGCGAAGCCGTGGTCAACCTCCTGCGCCTGGGCATCACCGCCCGCGACATCATGACGCGCAAGGCGTTCGAGAACGCGATCGCCGTCACGATGGCCTTCGGCGGTTCCACCAACGCCGTGCTGCACCTGCTCGCGATCGCCCGCGAAGCCGAGGTGGAGCTGACGCTGGAGGACTTCAACCGGATTGGCGACAAGATCCCGCACCTGGGCGACCTCAAGCCCTTCGGCCGCTACGTGATGACCGACGTCGACAAGATCGGCGGCGTGCCGGTGATCATGAAGGCACTGCTCGACGCCGGCCTGCTGCACGGTGACTGCCTCACCGTCACCGGCAAGACCGTGGCCGAGAACCTGGCCGCGATCAACCCGCCGGACCTGGACGGCAAGATCCTGCGCGCACTGGACAACCCGATCCACAAGACCGGCGGCATCACCATCCTGCACGGCTCGATGGCCCCGGAAGGCGCCGTCGTCAAGAGCGCCGGTTTCGACGCCGACGTCTTCGAGGGCACGGCCCGCGTGTTCGAACGCGAACAGGGCGCGCTCGATGCCCTGGACAAGGGTGAAATCCACAAGGGCGACGTCGTTGTGATCCGCTACGAAGGCCCCAAGGGCGGCCCCGGCATGCGCGAGATGCTCGCCATCACGGGCGCCATCAAGGGCGCGGGCCTGGGCAAGGACGTCCTGCTGCTGACCGACGGACGGTTCTCCGGCGGAACCACCGGCCTGTGCATCGGCCACGTCGCGCCGGAAGCCGTCGACGGCGGCCCCATCGCGTTCGTCAAGGACGGCGACCGGATCCGCGTGGACATCGCGGCGCGCACCTTCGACCTCCTGGTCGACGGCGCCGAGCTCGAGGCCCGCAAGGTCGGCTGGGAGCCGCTCCCGGCCAAGTTCACGAAGGGCGTGCTCGCCAAGTACGCCAAGCTCGTCCACAGCGCCTCCACGGGCGCATACTGCGGGTAGTGCCTTACCTGGGTGGACGGCGCTGAGCGCCGTCCACCCAGGTAGGACCAGCTAGTGGACACCGTTGTCCAAATAGTGAGACACGGGCCGGGCTCGTTGACACCCGTCTCACTCAGAGGGAAAACTGAACGCATGATCGAGATCGTTACAGCCGGAGCCACTGAATTTGAGTGCACTGCAGTCGAGAGCGCTGCAGGTGTTTCCGTCGTACTTACCAAGCGCGTGGCTCATTAGCCTTCACTGGTAACGAACCGTCACGCGCAACCCCTCGAAGAGCCCGCCGGCTGAGGGGTTTTTTTATTTCCCGCAGCACCAGCCGCACCACCAGAACAAAACCAGTAGTTCCACGATCACCGAAGATCCACAAAGGAAGAGTCCGATGAGCAAAGGATCGCCGATCAGCCCCTCGCTGATGGCCACCAAGTCCACTGGAGCCCACAAGGCTCCGGAACGCGTCGAACGTCCGGCTGACGCCGGCGTCGACTCTGCTGCCGTCTCTCCTGTCCTCGGACCGAACAACGTCGTACCCCCGACGGTCATGACCGGTTCGCAAGCAATTGTCCGCTCGCTCGAAGAACTCGGCGTCCAGGACATTTTCGGTTTGCCCGGTGGCGCGATCCTGCCCACCTACGACCCCTTGATGGCTTCCAAAATGAACCACGTTTTGGTCCGTCACGAACAGGGAGCCGGCCACGCCGCGCAAGGCTACGCCATGGTTACCGGACGGGTTGGCGTCTGCATCGCCACCTCGGGCCCGGGTGCCACCAACCTCGTTACCGCCATCATGGACGCCCACATGGACTCCGTGCCGATAGTGGCCATTACCGGCCAGGTCTCCAGCGGGGTGATCGGCACCGACGCATTCCAGGAAGCGGACATCGTCGGGATCACCATGCCGATCACGAAGCACTCCTTCCTGGTCACGGACCCCAACGACATCCCGCATGTGATGGCCGAGGCGTTCCACCTGGCGTCCACCGGACGCCCGGGACCGGTCCTCGTGGACGTCGCCAAGGACGCCCAGCAGGGCCAGATGACGTTCTCCTGGCCGCCCAAGATCGATCTCCCGGGATACCGGCCGGTGGTGCGCGGCCACAGCAAGCAGGTCCGCGAGGCCGCCCGGCTCATTTCCGGTGCCAGCAAGCCCGTGCTCTACGTCGGCGGCGGAGTGGTCAAGGCCCACGCCTCGGCCGAGCTGCGTGAACTGGCCGAGCTGACCGGCGCCCCCGTGGTGACCACCCTGATGGCGCGGGGCGTGTTCCCGGACTCGCATCCCCAGCACGTGGGCATGCCGGGCATGCACGGCACGGTTTCCGCCGTGACGGCACTGCAGCAGTCGGACCTGCTGATCACCCTGGGCGCCCGGTTCGATGACCGCGTGACCGGCATCCTGAAGTCCTTCGCCCCGAACGCCAAGGTCATCCACGCCGACATCGATCCGGCGGAAATCTCCAAGAACCGCACGGCCGACGTCCCGATTGTCGGCTCGGTCAAGGAGATCATCCCGGAGCTGACCGAGGCCCTGCGCCTGCAGTTCGAAGCCTTCGGCACCCCGGACCTGACCACCTGGTGGGCCTTCCTTAACAACCTCAAGGAAACCTACCCGCTCGGCTGGACCGAACCCGAGGACGGCCTCAGCGCCCCGCAGCGCGTCATCGAACGCATCGGCGCCCTGACCGGTCCCGAAGGCGTCTATGTCGCCGGCGTCGGACAGCACCAGATGTGGGCCTCGCAGTTCATCAAGTACGAACGCCCGCACGCCTGGCTCAACTCCGGCGGCGCCGGCACCATGGGCTACGCCGTGCCGGCGGCCATGGGCGCCAAGGTGGGCGAACCGGACCGCGTGGTCTGGGCGATCGACGGCGACGGCTGCTTCCAGATGACCAACCAGGAACTGGCCACCTGCGCGATCAACAAGATCCCCATCAAGGTCGCCATCATCAACAACTCCTCCCTGGGCATGGTCCGGCAGTGGCAGACCCTCTTCTACGAGGGCCGCTACTCCAACACCGACCTCAACACCGGCCACGACACAGTCCGCATCCCGGACTTCGTCAAGCTGGCGGACGCCTACGGCTGCGCCGCCTTCCGGTGCGAACGCGACGAGGACATTGACGCGACCATCCAGAAGGCACTGGAGATCAATGACCGCCCGGTGGTCATCGACTTCGTCGTGAGCCCCAACTCGATGGTGTGGCCGATGGTCCCCGCAGGGGTCAGCAACGACCAGATCCAGGTTGCCCGCAACATGACCCCGGAATGGGAAGAGGAGGACTGAACATGACCCGCCACACATTGTCCGTTCTGGTCGAAGACAAGCCCGGTGTGCTGACCCGCGTCGCCAGCCTCTTCGCCCGCCGGGCCTTCAACATCAATTCCCTGGCCGTCGGCCCCACCGAGGTCCCGGGCATGTCCCGGATGACCGTGGTGGTCGACGCCGATGGCGAGCTGATCGAACAGGTCACGAAGCAGCTGAACAAGCTGGTCAACGTGATCAAGATCGTCGAGCTCACTTCCGAATCTTCCGTACAGCGTGACCACATCCTGGTCAAGGTACGTGCGGATGCCGCAACACGCCTGCAGGTCACCCAGGCTGCAGACCTGTTCCGCGCTTCAGTGGTCGACGTCTCCACAGAGTCGGTGGTCATTGAGGCAACGGGCCACCCCGAGAAACTCACGGCACTCTTGTCAGTGCTTGAGCCATTCGGCATCCGCGAAATCGTGCAGTCCGGCACCTTGGCCGTTGGGCGGGGATCCCGCTCCATGAGTGACAGGGCCCTCCGCAGCGCGTAACACCGCCGGAGCCGCCCCGTTGTACCGCAGCACCACAGACAATATCTACGAAGAATCCACTCAAAAGGAGACACCCCAGTGACTGAAATGTTTTACGACGACGACGCCGACCTGTCGATCATCCAGGGCCGCACCGTCGCCGTCATCGGTTACGGCTCCCAGGGCCACGCCCACGCCCTCAGCCTCCGCGATTCCGGCGTTGACGTCCGCGTCGGCCTGAAGGAAGGCTCGAAGTCCCGCGCCAAGGCCGAGGCCGAGGGCCTGCGGGTCCTGAACGTTGCCGACGCCGTCGCCGAGGCCGACCTCATCATGGTCCTCACCCCGGACCAAGTCCAGCGCCACGTCTACGCCGAGGACATCGCCCCGAACCTGCAGCCGGGCGACGCCCTGTTCTTCGGCCACGGCTTCAACATCCGCTACGGCTACATCCAGCCCCCGGCCGACGTCGACGTCGCCCTCGTCGCCCCCAAGGGCCCGGGCCACATCGTGCGCCGCGAGTTCGAAGCCGGCCGCGGCGTGCCGGACCTGATCGCCGTCGAGCAGAACCCGTCCGGCAAGGCCAAGGAACTGGCCCTCTCCTACGCCAAGGCGATCGGCGGCACCCGTGCGGGCGTCATCGAGACCACCTTCACCGAAGAGACCGAAACCGACCTCTTCGGCGAGCAGGCTGTCCTCTGCGGCGGCGCCTCGCAGCTGATCCAGTACGGCTTCGAAACCCTCACCGAGGCCGGCTACAAGCCCGAGGTCGCCTACTTCGAGGTGCTGCACGAGCTCAAGCTGATCGTCGACCTCATGGTCGAGGGCGGCATCGCCAAGCAGCGCTGGAGCGTTTCGGACACCGCGGAATACGGCGACTACGTCTCCGGCCCCCGCGTCATCACCCCGCAGGTGAAGGAAAACATGAAGGCTGTCCTCGCGGACATCCAGGACGGCACCTTCGCCAAGCGCTTCATCGACGACCAGGACGCCGGCGCGCCGGAGTTCAAGGCGCTGCGCAAGAAGGGTGAAGACCACCCGATCGAGGCCACCGGCCGCGAACTGCGCAAGCTGTTCTCCTGGATCAAGAACGAAGACGACTACACCGAAGGGTCAGTCGCCCGCTAGGCATTGCCCGGCAGGGGAGCCGGACACCACATCATGGGGTCCGGCTTCCCTGCTGTCCAGCACCACCAGCACCACCCGATTCACCAAAATCCCCACCAGATACACAAGAGAGCTAAAGAGGTCACCGGTGACAAGCACCAAACCTGTCGTACTCCTCGCTGAGGAACTTTCGCCCGCCACAGTCGAGGCCCTCGGCCCGGACTTTGAAATCCGCCAGACTGACGGCTCCGACCGTTCCCAGCTGCTCTCCGCGATCGCCGACGTCGACGCGATCCTGGTCCGCTCCGCCACCCAGCTGGACGCCGAGGCCATCGCCGCCGCCAAGAACCTCAAGGTCATCGCCCGCGCCGGCGTCGGCCTGGACAACGTGGACATCAAGGCGGCCACCCAGGCCGGCGTCATGGTGGTCAACGCGCCGACCTCCAACATCGTCTCCGCCGCCGAACTGACCGTCGGGCACATCCTGAGCCTCGCCCGCCACATCCCGCAGGCCAGCTCCGCCCTCAAGGACGGGGAGTGGAAGCGCTCCAAGTACACCGGCATCGAGCTCTTCGAGAAGAAGATCGGCATCATCGGCCTGGGCCGGATCGGCGCCCTCGTCGCGGCCCGCCTGAAGGGCTTCGACACCAAGATCCTCGCGTACGACCCCTACATCACCTCCGCCCGGGCCGCCCAGCTCGGCGTGCAGCTGGTGACGCTCGACGAGCTCCTGGCCCAGTCGGACTTCATCACCATCCACATGCCCAAGACCCCGGAAACCGTCGGCATGCTCGGCGCCGAGGCGTTCAAGAAGATGAAGAGCACGGCGTACGTCGTCAACGTCGCCCGCGGCGGCCTGGTGGACGAGGAAGCCCTCTACACCGCGCTGCAGGCCGGTGACATCGCCGGCGCCGGCGTCGACGTCTTCTCCAAGGAACCCAGCACCGACCTGCCGTTCTTCAAACTCGACAACGTCGTGGTGACCCCGCACCTGGGCGCCTCCACCGACGAGGCCCAGGAGAAGGCCGGCGTCTCCGTCGCCAAGTCCGTCCGCCTGGCCCTGGCCGGCGAACTGGTCCCCGACGCCGTCAACGTCGCCGGCGGTGTCATCGCCCCGGACGTCCGCCCCGGCATCCCGCTGATGGAAAAGCTGGGCCGCATCTTCACCGCGCTGACTCATGCCTCCCTCACCCAGTTCGACGTCGAGGTGGCCGGCGAGATCTCCTCGCTCGATGTCAAGGTCCTGGAACTCGCGGCGCTCAAGGGCATCTTCGCCGACGTCGTGACCGAGCAGGTCTCCTACGTCAACGCACCCGTCATCGCCGAGCAGCGCGGCATCAACGTCCGCCTCATCACGACGCCGGACACCGAGTCGTACCGCAACGTCCTGACCCTGCGCGGCGCCCTCAGCGACGGCAGCCAGATCTCCGTCGCCGGAACCCTGACGGGCCCGAAGCAGATCCAGAAACTGGTCGGCGTCAACGGCTACGAGGTGGAAATCCCGATCAGCGAACACCTCGTGGTGGTTGCCTACTCGGACCGCCCCGGCGTGATCGGCACCATCGGCCACATCCTGGGCATGAACAACATCAACATCGCCGGCATGCAGGTGGCACGCCAGACGGAAGGCGGCCAGGTGCTGGCGCTGCTGACCATCGACAGCTCCGTTCCCCAGCAGGTCCTTGACGCGATCAAGGCCGGGATCGGCGCTGACATGGTCCGCGAGGTTGACCTCGAGGACTGAAATCCTCCCCGCGTGGCCCCGGCGGCGGCATGACG
>NZ_KI914956.1:0-8568 GCF_000520575.1 Arthrobacter sp. I3 | reverse complement strand
TGCGTACAATGGCTAGGACCGAATTTCGGGTCTTGGCCGGCAGACCGGCCTTTACTTTTGCACGCCCGGCACGGGACGCCTTCACTTCCTCAGGAAATGAACTGCGGCGTGCGCACGCAATCCAGCTTTCAGGAGCCCAATGAACGCCGTCCAGAGGTTCATCAGAAGCAGAGTGCTTTTGCTGACCGCGTCCATTTTGATCGTGGCCATGTGCCTGTCCGTGCTCGTCCAGGGTCAGTCCCAGGCGGCGCTGAGCAGGACCGTGGACCAAAACTCCCGGGGGCTCTATGACGTCCTGGTGCAGGCCAAGGCGAAGGATAACGGCGGCCTGATGCAGCCCGACATCGCCACCGGCCAGGGCGGCATCAGCTTCGAGCAGCTGGATTCGATCCGCAAGCTCACCGGCACCTCTGTGGCCGCACCCATCAGCCTGGTCTCGCGCGTGACGCAGAACCTGGAGTCGCCGCGGCTGGACGCCACCGACTACCTGGGCTTCAACGCGGGCCTCGCGGGCACCTCCGGCGACCCGACCGCCACGGATCCGAGCAAGTGGCCGGCCGCGGAATCGGTACTGAGCGACACGCCGAAGAAATACCGCCTCACGGCCAGCGCCGTCAGCTCCGACGGCCACTCCGACCAGACCCTGTTCAAGACCACGGCCGAGGGCTCCCTCGGCAAGGCGAAGCTGGTCGAGGAACAGGTTGAAGGCGGCAAGAACGTCCGCATCCAGGGCCCGGAGGGTGAGACCGGCATCAAGTTCCCCACCCCGGCCGGCGGCTCCGAGCACAACCTCTTCAACCTCTCCGTTTCCCTGCCGATGGCTCCGCAGGTGACCGAGTCCGTCGTCGCCGTCGACCCCGTCTCCGAACGGGCGCTGCTCGGCACGGCCGGTGACTTCCTGTCCCCGCTGGAGAAGGCCCCGCCCGCGGACGCACGCAACGCCGGCGCGATCGGCCGGCACTTCGAGAGCCTCTTCACCAACGGCATCAGCATGGACGAACTCAAGGAAGGCCCGGACTTCCTCGGCGTCAAGCTCAAGTACTGGGCACCGCTGATGACCCAGTACCAGCAGGCCAAGCGCGACGGCCAGCTCACCGACGATTCGCAGGCCATCCCGCTGATCGTGCGCTCGGGCACCGCCCTGGACCTGAAGTACTCGGTCAAAATCGAGGAAATCGACGACTCCGGCAACGTCACCAAGGACGTCGGCACCGTGACCCGCTCGCTGGACAAGGACTACCTGCCGTTCGTTTCCAAGTCCCCGTTCGCCCTCGCCTGGCCCGGGTCCAAAGATCTCTCCCAGCTCATGGGTGACACCGGATCCTTCAGCCAGGGCCTCTACAACCCGGCCACCTGGACCACCAACTTCGCCGCCGCCCCGACGTACAAGGACGGCGAAACCGCCGCCAACGGCGCCGTTGACAAGAGCGCCACGCCCGGTGACTGGGTCACCGTGAACCGGCTGCCGGACAAGGCCGCCAACGGCGAAGCCGTCGACCAGACCCAGCGCGAGCCGGTAGACGAGCGCTCCTACCGCCAGAACCTCGAAACCGGCAAGAAGCTGGCCACGCCGCTGGCCATGGTCTACGGCACCTTCGACGCCGCGAACGTCAAGGAAGCTGCCGGCGACGTCAACCGGCTGCCCCTGGGCGGCTATGACCCCGCGCCGTTCACCCTGACCAAAGACGGGTCGGGCAAGGACGTCAACACCGAACTCAAGCCCTCGCTGAGCGCCACGGGACTGGTCAGCCAGTCCGCCGGAGCCATCACCGACTACTACGGCCTCGCCGCCGCCCGCGGCTACGATGCGAACGCCAACGTGATCGACGCCGTCCGGGTCCGCGCCAAGGTCCCGGGCAGCTGGAAGCAGGCGCAGCCCGAGGTGGAGAAGCTCGCCAACGAGATCCGCGACATGGGCCTGCAGGCCACCGTGGTGGCCGGTTCGGCCCGCGAAGACGCCAGCATCGCCGTTCCCGGCTACTCCAAGGACGACGCCGGCAAGGAATCGCCCCTGGGCACCGTGCAGCAGTCGTGGGTCCGCCAGGACGCCGCGGACGCCGTGTCCGGCTCGCTGACCGCCACGAACCTGACCCTGCTGTTCCTGACCCTCTGCGGTGCTGCCCTCCTGACCGGAGCCTCCACCGTCAGCTACATCCGCAAACGGCGCAGCGAGGCCGGTACCTTGCGCGCCATGGGCTGGACCCAGCGCAAGATCCGTTCCTGGGTGCTGGCCGAATTCGGCGTCGGCGCCGCGCTGCTGGCCGTCGTCGGAATCGTCCTGAGCCTGATCAGCTGGAGCACCGCCACCGCGGTGGTCTCGGCGTCGGTCCTGGTGCTGTACGCCGGTGCCGCGTTCGTCGCGGCGCAGCAGCTGCGCCACCGCGACGTCGTGGACCAGGAGCCGCAACACGATGAACGGCTCATCGCGGTCGATTCCCCGCTGACCTTCGCCAACCGGCAGCTGAGCACCAACAAGTTCAACACCATCTCGCTGGCTGTTGCCGTCGGTGTCTTCGCCGCGGCCGTCGGCGGACTCGTCGCCCTGCTGATCGACATTCCGCGGGCCGCCGGCGCCAGCGCCCTCAGCGGGCTGGCCGCGGCGAGCATCGCCCTGCCCAGCATCATCCTGGGCGTGTCCGGTGTTGCCGTCGGGCTGCTGCTGACCATGGTCACCGGCCGCTTCGAGCTGCAGGCCAAGCGCCAGTACCTCGGCACGCTGCGGGCCATGGGCTGGAACCCGGACATGCTGGGCCAGGTCCGCTTCTTTGAAAACGCCATGGTGGGAACCGTCGCGCTGCCGCTGGGTGTTGTGGGCGCCCTCGGCATCGGCCTCCTCCTGGCACCCTACGCCGCGCTGTGGGCCGCAATTGCCGGTCTCGTAGCTGTACTTTGCTGGATTCCGATTGCAACGAAAGTGGTCCAATGACTAACGAGCTGAACCTTGACCGGGAGGCACACGACCGGATGACCGCCAGCACCCGTCGCGGTGCGCACAAGACCCGCGCCAACACGATCGTGAAGGCCACGGACCACGCCACCCCGCTGGAACTGAGCAACATCACCATCCACTACGGCGGCGGCAAGGGCGGTGCCGAGGCCGTCAACGTCGTCGACGACTTCAACATGACCCTGCACGCCGGCGAAATGCACTGCGTCGCGGGCCGCTCCGGCTCGGGCAAGACCAGCATCCTGACCGTCGGCGCGGGACTGACCCTGCCGACGTCGGGCCGGGTGTTCTGGGAAGGCGACTCGCTCGAGACCATGGGCGACGACGAGATCGCCGACCGCCGCCGGGCCCTGATCGGCTACGTCGACCAGGGCGGTGCGCTGATCGACGGGATGAGCGCGCTCGAGAACGTCCTGCTGCCGGCCGTGCCCGACGGCGAGGTCGAGAAGCGCCGCGACATGGCCAAGGACCTGCTGGACCTCGTGGGCCTGGGCCGGCGCATGCGCCACCGCCCGGCGCAGCTTTCCGGCGGTGAACGCCAGCGCGTCGCGATCGCCCGGGCGCTCATCCTCGGCACCCGCGTCCTGGTGGTCGACGAGCCCACGGCCAGCCTGGACCGTGCCGCGGCCAACCGCATCATCAGCATCCTCAAGGACACCACCTCGGACGGCATTGCCGTGCTGGTCGCTTCACATGACCACGAACTGGTCCGCCAGAGCGATACCCTCACAGAACTGATCTAGATTTAGACCGTGACTTCAACTGACCAGACCCCGTTCTACATCACCACGGCCATCACGTACCCCAACGGGGTGCCGCACATCGGCCATGCGTACGAGTACATCGCCACCGATGCGATGGCCCGGTTCAAGCGCCTGGACGGGTACGACGTCTTCTTCCTGACCGGCACTGACGAGCACGGCATGAAGATCGCCCAGGCCGCCGAGAAGGAAGGCGTCACGCCCAAGGAACTGGTGGACCGGAACGCCGAGATCTACAAGGGGGCGCACGCCGCCCTCGGCGTCTCGTACGACCGCTTCATCCGCACCACGGACGCCGACCACTACGTTGCGTCGCAGGCCATCTGGAAGAAGATGGAGGCCAACGGGGACATCTACCTGTCCAAGTACGAGGGCTGGTATTCGGTCCGCGACGAGGCGTTCTACGTCGAGGACGACACCGTGGTCAAGGACGACGGGATCCGCTACTCGCGCGAATCCGACACCGAGGTCACCTGGACGGCCGAGGAGAGCTACTTCTTCCGGCTCTCCGCCTATCAGGACAAACTGCTGGCTCTCTACGAGGCCCACCCGGAATTCGGTGCCCCGCAGTCCCGCTTCAACGAGGTCATCAGCTTCGTCCGGCGCGGTCTGGAGGACCTGTCCATCAGCCGCACCACGTTCGACTGGGGCGTTCCCGTGCCCGGCAACGACAAGCACGTCATGTACGTGTGGGTCGATGCGCTGACCAACTACCTCACCGGGGTCGGCTACCCGGACGTCGACTCGGACTCCTTTAAGAAGTTCTGGCCGGCCGACGTGCACGTGATCGGCAAGGACATCTCCCGCTTCCACGCCATCTACTGGCCGGCGTTCCTCATGAGCGCCGGACTGGAGCTGCCGAAGCGGATCATGATCCACGGCTTCCTGCAGAACAACGGCGTCAAGATGTCCAAGTCGCTGGGCAACGTGGTGGCCCCCGCGGACTTCGTGGCCCAGTACGGCCTGGACCAGGTCCGCTACTTCTTCCTGCGCGAGGTCCCCTTCGGCGCGGACGGCAACTACAACCACGAGGCAATCGTGGGCCGGATGAACTCCGACCTCGCCAACAACTTCGGCAACCTGGCCCAGCGGTCGCTGTCCATGGTGGCCAAGAACTGCGAGGGCCGCGTGCCCGCGCCCGGCGCATTTTCCGCCGAGGACACCGCGATTCTGGCCCAGGCCAACGGACTGCTGGACGCCGCCCGGGCCGCGTTCGAGAAGCAGGAGTTCAGCCGCGCACTGGAGGCCATCTGGGCTGTCCTGGGGGACACCAACGCCTACTTCGCCGAGCAGGCCCCGTGGGTGCTGCGCAAGACCGACGTCGAACGCATGAACACGGTGCTCTACGTGACGCTCGAGGTGCTGCGGATCGTCGCGATCCTGGCCCAGCCGGTCATGCCGGTGGCGACGGCGGCGATCCTGCACACGCTCGGCCAGCCCGAGGGCGGGGCGCGCCAGTTCTCGGCCCTGGGCACACCGATCGCCGCCGGCACGGAACTGCCCGCCCCGGCCCCGGTGTTCCCGAAGTACGAGGAACCCGCCGAAGCCTGAGCGAGCCCCCACCGGTGACGCTCCCGCAGATCCGGCGGCGTTTCGAGTGACGCTCCCGCACTTCCGGTTCGGAAGTGCGGGAGCGTTTCGTCTTTTCCTGCCGGAAGTGAGGGAGCGCCCGCAGGGGTGATCGAATAGTGAGACAACTTGACCAGAATGTGGATCACTTGGCTACCCTGAAAATATGAGCGCATCCACGATTGATCTGGCAGTCATCCCGGGCGACGGCATCGGCCCGGAGGTCACCGCCGAAGCCCTGAAGGTCCTTGAAAAGGCCGCGGCCGCAGAAGGGATCGTGCTCCAGCAGACCCACTACAAGCTGGGTGCGGAGCACTGGCTCGCGACGGGGGAGACCCTGCCCGCGGCCACCCTCGCCGACCTCCGCACCCGCGACGCCATCTTGTTCGGCGCCGTCGGCGCGGCCCCCGGCGACACCCGGATCCCCTCCGGCATCATCGAGCGCGAGCTCCTGCTGAAGCTGCGCTTCAGCCTGGACCACTTCGTCAACCTGCGGCCCTCCCGCCTGTACGCCGGCGTCGGCAGCCCGCTCGCGAACCCCGGCGAGATCGACTTCGTCGTCGTCCGCGAAGGCACCGAGGGCCCCTACGTGGGCAACGGCGGCACGCTGCGCGCCGGCACCCCCCACGAGGTGGCCACCGAGGTGTCCCTGAACACCGCCCACGGCGTGGAGCGCGTGGTCCGCGACGCGTTCCGCCGGGCCAACGACCGCCCCCGCAAGAAGCTCACCCTGGTGCACAAGCACAACGTCCTGGTCTTCGCCGGCCAGCTCTGGAAGCGCACGGTCGAGGCCGTGGCCCAGGAGTTCCCCGACGTCACGCACGACTACCTCCACGTCGACGCCGCCACGATTTTCATGGTCACCGATCCGGCCCGCTTCGACGTGATTGTCACCGACAACCTGTTCGGCGACATCATCACCGACCTCGCGGCGGCCGTGACCGGCGGGATCGGCCTCGCTGCCTCCGGCAACCTCAACATGGACCGCAGCGCGCCGTCCATGTTCGAACCGGTCCACGGGTCCGCCCCGGACATCGCCGGCCAGCAGAAGGCCGACCCCACCGCGGCCATCCTCTCCGCGGCGCTCCTGCTCGACCACCTCGGCTTCGCCGGCGCCGCCCGGAAGATCGAGGCGGCCGTCACGGCCGACGTCGAAGCCCGCGACGGCGCCGTCCGCACCACCAGCGCGATCGGCGACGCCATCGCGGCGGCGCTGTAGGCCCGGGCTGCATTTCCTGCACGGCAGGCGACTGCAGGCACCGCAAAACCGTGCTGCCAACGGGCGTAAGCTTGTTTCGAATCACCAATATGCTGCCGTGGTCCGAGGGTGAACCACGTTCCCACACCAGGCAGCCGATCGTGGAGGAACCATGACTCAGACTGCCCATGGCGTCGAATTCACCCAGCACCTGTCGGAGACCCCGAAGTCTGCTGAAGAGCGTGCCGCCATCCTGGCAAACCCGGGATTCGGCGACTATTTCACCGACCACACCGCGATTGTGGACTACAGCGTCGACGCCGCCGGCAACGGCGGCTGGCACGACGCGCGCGTTGAGCCCTACGGCCCGATTTCCCTGGACCCCTCCGCCGCCGTGCTGCACTACGGCCAGGAGATCTTCGAGGGCCTCAAGGCCTACCGCCACGCCGACGGCTCGGTCTGGACGTTCCGGCCCGAGGCCAACGCCGCCCGGCTGAACAAGTCCGCCCGGCGCCTGGCCCTGCCCGAACTCCCGGAAGAATACTTCCTCGGCGCCATCCGCGAGCTCGTCGCGGCAGACAAGGACTGGGTCCCCGCCGGCGACGGCGAAGCCCTGTACCTGCGGCCCTTCATGATCGCCACCGAGGCGTTCCTGGGCGTGCGGGCAGCGCGCGAGGTCTCCTTCCGCGTGATCGCCTCCCCGGCCGGCAACTACTTCGGCGGCGAACTCAAGCCCGTCTCCATCTGGATCTCGCGCGAATACGCCCGCGCCGGCCGCGGCGGAACAGGCGCCGCCAAGTGCGGCGGCAACTACGCTGCCTCGCTGATCGCCCAACAGGAGGCCGAGGCCAACGGCTGCAAGCAGGTCCTCTTCCTGGACCAGTTCAACGACAACGCCGTCGAGGAACTCGGCGGCATGAACGTCTTCTTCGTCATGAAGGACGGCTCGCTCGTCACCCCCGCGCTCTCCGGCACCATCCTGGAAGGGATCACCCGGATGTCCGTGATCCAGGTGGCCCGGGACATGGGCCGGGAAGTCACCGAACGCAAGATCACCCTGGATGAGTGGCGCGACGGTGTTGCCTCCGGAGACATTGCCGAGGTCTTCGCCTGCGGCACCGCCGCGGTCATCACCCCCATCGGTGTGCTCAAGGACGCCACCGAGTTCATCGGCTCCGAGGACGCCAAGGCGGGGGAGACCACCCTGGCCATCCGCGCCCAGCTGCTCGGGATCCAGACCGGCACCGTGGAGGACACCCACGGCTGGCTGACCCGGCTGGCATAGCCACAGAACGTCTAAGTGCACGACGGCGGTCCCCACCTTCCGGTGAGGGCCGCCGTCGGCGTCTGCGGTCCAGGGCTGGAGCCAACGACGCCCGATTCAATGCAAGGATGGGTCCGTGACCTCCGAGACATCCCGCGGCATTGTCCGCAGCAGTGAGCTGACCCGGTTCCGCCTCGCCCCGAATCCGGGCCCCATGAGCCTGGACGGAACCAACTCCTATCTCATTGCCGCCCCGGGGGCGGCGGCCAGGGTCGCCGTCGACCCCGGGCCCCTCGACGGGCCGCACCTGCAGGCGCTGGCCGGCGAGGGACCGGTCGAACTCATCCTGATCACACACCGGCACGCGGACCACACCGCGGCCGCCGAGAGGTTATCGGCCTTGACGGGCGCACCGGTCCGGGCCGCGGACCCCGCCCACTGCCACGGCGCACCCCCGCTGCAGGACGGCGAAACCATCCGGGCGGCCGGCACTGATATCCGGGTCCTGGCGACGCCGGGCCACACCTCGGATTCGCTGTGCTTCCACCTGCCGCAGGACGGACCGCACGGCTCGGTGCTGACCGGGGACACGATTCTGGGCTCCGGAACCACGGTGCTGGACTACCCCGACGGCACCCTCCGGGACTACCTCGACTCGCTGGACCGGCTCGAACGCCTCGGGCCGGCCACGGTGCTGCCGGCCCACGGCCCGGTGCTGCCGGCCCACGGCCCGGTGCTGCCGGCCCTGGACGCCGTCGCCCGCGCCTACCGGGACCACCGGCGGGGCCGGCTCGAACAGGTCCGGGCAGCCCTCGCGGCACTGGGCGCC
>NZ_AZSB01000475.1:0-18129 GCF_000520575.1 Arthrobacter sp. I3 | reverse complement strand
ACCGCCGTCGTCGGGTTCGGCATCTCGGGCAAAGTCTTTCACGCACCGCTGATCGCGGCGGATGCCAACTACTCGCTGGACGTGATCGTCACGGCGGATCCGGACCGCGCCTCGGAGGCGGCGAGGCTCTACCCGGACGCCCGGATCGTCCCGACGCCGGAGGACCTGTTTGCGCTCTCCGGTGACCTCGATCTGGTGGTCCTCGGGACGCCGCCGCTGACCCACTTCGACCTCGCCGCGACGGCCATCGCCCACGGCCTCCCCGTGGTGGTGGACAAGCCGTTCGTCACCACGTCGAACCAGGGGCAGGAGCTCATCTCCCGGGCGGCCGACGCCGGCGTGCAGCTCACGGTATTTCAGAACCGACGCTGGGACGCGGACTTCCTGACACTGCGGAAGCTTGTCGGGGAAGCAGCGCTGGGGGCGGTGCGCAGCTTCGAATCGCGCTTTGAATGGTGGCGGCCGGAGGGCTTCGGAAACTGGCGGGACACCGCTGCCGTGTCCGAGGGCGGCGGCATCCTCAACGACCTCGGCGCCCACCTGATCGACCAGGCCATCCAGCTCTTCGGCCCGGTAACCGAAAGCTACGGGGAAACGGCGAACCACAGCCAGGATCCGGGCGGCGCCGACACCGAGGCCTTCGTGTCCCTGCTCCACGAATCCGGGGTCCGCTCACGGTTGTGGATGAACGGCATGGCGGCGCAGGTCGGCCCGCGCTTTCACGTCCTGGGCTCCGAGTCCGGCTACACGAAGTGGGGCCTGGACGGCCAGGAACCGGCCCTCGCGGCCGGAACGACACCCACGGACCAGGGCTACGGCGTCGAACCCCAAACCCATTGGGGGACCGTGGGTGTCGACGGAGACCTGCGGCCAACCGCATCTGAACCCGGCGCCTATCCGCTGTTCTATGCAGAGCTCGCGACTGCCCTCCGTGGCAAGGGCCCACTGCCGGTCGACCCCGAAGAGTCCCTCGAGGTCCTGAGGGTCATCGAAAATATCCGCGCCTTCGCATAGCCCGCACACCGGCTCCCAGTGCCCCTGACGGGCACCCCGGACACCTCTACTTAAGGAAAGGCAGACCCATGTCCTCCACGCCCTCAACCAAGCGCACCGCCATCATCGGCGGCGGCATCCTCGGCGTCTCCACCGCCGTCCACCTGCTCCGCGACGGCGCCTCCGTCATCCTCCTGACCGAACACGGCCTGGCCAGCGAGGCCACCGGCCGCTCGCTCTCCTGGCTGAACTCCGCCGGAGAACGGTCCACGCCGTACCACCAGCTCCGGGTCGCCGGCGTGGACCGCTACCGCACACTCTTCGCCGCGGACCCCGGCCGGGACTGGCTGCAGTTCGGCGGTGGCCTCATGTGGAATCCCGCCGGCCAGGAAGCCGCCACGGAAGCCCGCCACCACTACGAGAAATCCATCGGCTATGACTCGAAGCTTCTGACACCCGCACAGGTTTCCTCAGCCACCCCCGGCATCGATCCGGATGCCGTTCCGGAGAACGCCATCTTCAATCCCGGCGAGGGCTGGGTCAGCCTGCCCGATCTGGTGGACTTCCTGATGGAGGAGTTCCACGCCCTGGGCGGTGAACTCGTACTCAACGCCGGCAAGGTGTCCGTGACGGTCGACGGCGGCCGGGCCACCGGCGTCGAGACGGCCGCAGGCGAAACCTACGAGGCAGACGCTGTCCTCGTGGCGTGCGGTGCCGCAACTCCCGCCGTCGTCGCACCCCTCGGCGTCGAGATCCCCAACGGATCCCCGGTCTCCATGCTGGTGCTGACCAAACCCGTGGAGCACGAGCTGAAGGCCGTGCTGAACACCCCCAGGGCCGCCGTCCGGCCCAACCCCGGAAACACCCTCGCCCTGGACCACGACTGGTATGAAGGGCACATCGCCGAACACACCGACGGCTCCTTCAGCATCCCCGATGACGTGGTCCAGGAGCTCGCCGATGAGGCATCCAGGCTCATCGCCGGCAACCCCGACCTCAAACCGGCCTCCTGGAAGATCGGCTACAAGCCCATCCCGGGCGACGGCGAACCGGTCCTCGGTGAACTCGGCCAGGTGCCCGGCTGCTTCGTGGCCTTCACACACTCGGGGGCCACGCTCGGCCTCATCGCAGGCGAACTTCTCGCAGGCGAGATCATGACTGGCACGAAGCACCCGATGCTGGCCACCTTCCGGCCGGGACGCTTCTCCTAGCCAGGGCCACGGCTGGCAGGCAGGGTCGGCGTTCACCGGCCCTGCCTGCCTAAGCCCCGTCCTGCTCCGGTAACGGGAGCGCCGCCCGTGGGGCCAGATCCATGGTTGTCAGGCGACTGGGGCCGGGCTTCCGGCTACGGACTGGGGGAGGGGCTGGGGGACCCGGTCCCGGATGGGGCGGTGGTGTTCCCGGGCAGCGTGGGTGACGTGCTGCCGGAGGCAGTCCCGGATCCAGGCGTCGCGGGCATGTACGACTGGTATTCGGGCAGCGTGGAGTCGAGGACCGGAAGCTGCAGCTCGGCCGACTTACCTGTGGAGTCCTCGCTCACCCGGACCGTGACCAGGGACCCGGGGGATCCCGTGGTGGGGTCCAGCAGCATGGCCGGAGGTTGGGCCAAAGACGTTTCGCCGTTGGCCTTGACCGGAATCGATACCGTCGGTCCGGAAGCGCCGGAGATCGTGACAACCGCGTCTTTGGCGGACGTGTTGAATACCGTGCCCATGATCCGTCCGGGCTGGTCCGCTCCGTGGGAGAGGATGAGCATGTCCGCCAGCTTCATCGGACCGACCACGGTGTTGATCCCGTTGGTCGCCGGCGTGATCTTCGTGGTTTCCGCGGGGTTGTCTGAGGAGCAGCCGGCTCCGGCCAGAAGCAGCACCCCCAGCGTGAGGGCGGCGATCGCAGATCTGATTCCTGCCAACAGGGTTGTGGCTGCCACGGCCGGCTCCTCTCGACAGAAAGCTGTCCGGTCACCTCCGATTATCGTCCCGGGCGGCGGCAAAATCGACCCGCCGTCGCTCCTGGTGGCCGCCAAGCGGGCGGCGCCCGGCGGCGGCGCCACCGGCCGGCCCGACATGCGGCTTGAGTTCGAGGATCCCGGGGGCCGCACCCGGCTGCTCCTCGGATGACACCAAACGAGGATTATTTACTGATTTGCGAATCAGAATCCCCATAATTGCCGCAAATAGGTGATTATGGAATCATGCCGAAAATCCGCATCTCCGAAGCAGCACGTTTTCTCGGGGTCAGTGACGACACCGTCCGGCGCTGGACCGAGAATGGGATCCTGACCCCGGTCAAAGATGACTCCGGCCGGCTGGCCGTGGACGGCCTGGAACTTGCCCACCTGGCCCGCGACCAGGCACAGCTTCCCGATGACCCCACCAAGGTGGGCCGCTCCGCCCGCAACCGGTTCGTCGGCCTGGTCACGGGCATCACCGCTGACAAAGTCATGGCGCAGGTTGAGCTGCAGTGCGGGCCCTTCCGCGTCGTGTCCCTGATGAGCAGCGAAGCCGTCCGGGAACTGGGCCTGGAGCTCGGATCCGTGGCGACCGCCGTGGTCAAAGCCACCACCGTCATCATCGAAACGCCCCACGGAAAGAGCATCATATGAGGACTGCCCGCAAGCACATCCTCGCACTGCTGGCGGCCGGCGCCCTGGCCGCGGGCCTGGCCGGCTGCGCCGCCGGCACGCCCGGGGCAGCCGGAACCGCCTCCAACTCCAACTCCAGCGCCGGGGCCAGTGAGACCCGCACGCTGTCCGGAGCGATCACCGTTTACGCCGCGGCCTCGCTGAAATCGACCTTCACCAAGCTGGCCAGCGATTTCGAGGCGAAGAACCCCGGCACCAAAATCACTTTGAACTTTGCCGGCTCCTCGGACCTGGTCACGCAGATCACCCAGGGCGCCCCGGCCGACGTCTTCGCCTCCGCCGACACCAAGAACATGACCAAGCTGGCCGATGCGGAACTGATCGACGGCGCCCCGGCCAACTTCGCCACGAACGTCCTGGAAATCGCGGTTCCGCCGTCCAACCCGGCATCGATCAGCTCCTTCGCCGACCTCGCCAAACCGGGCGTGAAGGTGGTGGTCTGCGCACCGCAGGTTCCCTGCGGCGCCGCGGCCGAGACCGTCGAAAAAGCCACCGGCACCACCCTGGCGCCGGTCAGCGAGGAATCGTCCGTCACGGATGTCCTGGGCAAGGTCACCTCGGGTGAGGCCGACGCCGGGCTGGTCTATGTCACGGACGTCAAGAACGCCGGAGACAAGGTCACAGGCATCCCCTTCGCCGAGTCGGACCAGGCCGTAAACACCTACCCGATCGCCACCGTCGGCACCAGCAAGAACAAGGGGCTCGCCGCTGCCTTCATCGCCGCGGTCACCGGCAGCGCGGGCAAGAAGGTCTTGAGCGACGCCGGATTCGGCACCCCGTAAACGGCATGCACAGGCGCAGCGGCACCGGGTACACAGGCATCCCGGCATGGATTTACGCCATCGCGGCAGCAGGGGCACTCTTCGTCCTGCTGCCGCTGGTGGCAATGGTCGCCAGGGTCAACTGGTCCGAGTTCATCCCGCTGATCACCTCCGAATCCTCACTCACCGCGCTCGGCCTGAGCCTGCGTACCTCCGCGGCGAGCACCGCCTCCTGCATCGTCCTCGGCGTGCCGCTCGCACTCATCCTGGCCCGGAGCCCGTTCCCGGGCCAGCGCCTGCTCCGGGCCTTCGTCCTGCTGCCGCTGGTCCTGCCTCCCGTGGTCGGAGGCATCGCCCTGCTCTACACCTTCGGCCGCCAGGGACTCCTGGGCAAAAGCCTGGAACTGGCCGGAATCCAGATCGCCTTCTCCACCACCGCCGTCGTCCTCGCCCAGACGTACGTTGCCCTGCCGTTCCTGGTGGTCAGCCTCGAAGGCGCCCTGCGCACCGCCGGCAACAAGTACGAGGCGGTCGCCGCGACCCTCGGCGCGCGCCCGGGCACGGTGCTGCGCCGGGTGACCATCCCGCTGGTGCTCCCCGGCCTGGCCTCCGGCGCCGTTCTGTCCTTCGCCCGCAGCCTGGGCGAATTCGGTGCCACCCTGACCTTCGCCGGCAGCCTGCAGGGCGTCACCCGCACCCTTCCGCTGGAGATCTATCTGCAACGCGAAACCGACGCCGACGCCGCCGTCGCGCTCTCCCTCCTGCTGGTCGCCGTGGCGGTGGCCGTCGTCGGGCTCTCCTACCGGCGCCCTCGCCTTGGCGTTGCACCGGAAGGAGCACTCCGGTGACCTTTCAGCTGGACGCAACCCTTGCCGCACGGAGTTTCGAGGTCTCCCTCAGCCTCGGACCGGCCGAGACAATCGCCATCCTCGGGCCCAACGGGGCCGGTAAATCGACGCTCCTCTCGATCATCTCCGGCCTGCTGCGCCCCGATGCCGGCAAGGCGACGATCGGCGAAAAGGTCCTGTTCGACCTGGGCGCGGACACCAACATCTGGCGTGCCCCGCACACCCGGGGCACGGCGCTGCTGGCCCAGGAAGCCCTCCTGTTTCCGCACCTCAGCGCACTGGACAACGTCGCGTTCGGGCCACGCAGCGCCGGCGCCTCCAGCGCGGCGGCCCGCGAAACGGCAATGCACTGGCTCAGCGAGGTCGACGCCGACTCCCTCGCCTCGCGGCGCCCCGGACAGCTCTCCGGCGGACAGGCCCAGCGGGTGGCCGTGGCCCGCGCCCTCGCCGCCGACCCCGACCTGCTGCTCCTCGACGAGCCCATGGCCGCGCTCGACATCCACGCCGCCCCGCTGCTCCGGCGGCTCCTCAAACGCGTCCTCGCCGGCCGCCGGGCCATCATCATCACCCACGACATCCTCGACGCCCTCATGCTGGCCGACCGGGTGATCGTCCTCGAGGACGGCCGGATCACCGAACAGGGCCCCACCCGCGAAGTCCTGGAAAAACCGCGCAGCCGGTTCGCCGCCGGGCTGGCCGGGCTGAACCTGGTGGCCGGCACCGTCAGCGACGCCGGGGTGACCACCGCCCAGGGCATGGTCGTCGCGGGCCACCAGGACGAGTCCGTCGAGCCCGGGCAGGACGGAGTAGCGGTCTTTCAGCCCTCGGCGGTATCGGTGTTCCTCACCGAAGAGCACGGCAGCCCGCGAAACTCATTCCAAGTGATCATCACGGACCTGGAGCCCCACGGCGATCAGATCCGTGTCCGTGCCGGTCGACTCTCCGCGGACATCACCCCGGCCGCGTCAGCCGACCTCGGCCTCGTCCCCGGAATGAGCGTCTACTTCGTCATCAAGGCCGCCGCCATCGCGATCTACCCGGCCTAGGGAGCTTCCGCACGTTCCGCCCGGCGGAGTAGTCTCGGTGCCGGGCGCTGCCGGCGCTGAGCGACTCCGCGAGGAAAGGAAGGCTATGCCTGGAATGTATGTGGCGACCTCGACCATCACCATCGAGGCGCCCGCGAGCCGCGTATGGACCGTAATCACCGATCCCGATGCAGCCAAGGAGTTCATGTTCGGCACCGAACTCGTTACCGACTGGACGGTAGGCGGACCCATCCTGTGGCGGGGCACCTGGGACGGCAAGGAGTACGAGGACAGAGGCAGCATCCTCGAGTTTGAACCCGGGCGGCGGCTTGTTGTCACGCACTTCAGCCCGTTGAGCGGCCAGCCGGATGCGCCGGAGAACTACCACACGCTGACCTGGACGCTCGAGGACCAGGCCGGTGCCACGCAACTGACGCTCGCCCAGGACAACAACGCCAGTGCCGAGGACGCCGACCACTCCAAGGGCATGTGGGACAGCCTGGTAACGAGCGTGAAGGCGATCGCCGAGCGGGAAGAGTCAGGGCGCGATTAGGCAGCAGGCCGCGGGGCCAGGTTCCGCTACTGCTGACAGCGGCGCGCCGGTGGGCGGACCACAAGCGGACATCAAAGGGAACGCGACAAGAACGCCCGCCCGGGTGTCCCCAGGCAGGCGTTCCCGTCGTCGGCGGAAGGGCGCCTACAGCAGGCTTGCCGCGATGTCCCTCCCGATCCTCTGCAGCAGGGCGGCGGACAGTCCGGGGTCCTTGGAGGAGTCCTGGTCGGTGTACTCGGCCAGGGTGTAGACCCGGGTGAGCGCCAGTTCGGACCACCGTTCCCGGGGGAGGAGGGAACGGCCGGCCACCGCGATGATCGGGCGGGTTCCGGACCTCCGGGCGACGGCGGCCGGAAGTTTGCCGGCGAGGGTCTGTTCGTCGATGCTGCCCTCGCCGGTGATGACGACATCGCAACTGTCCCTGCGGTTGTTGAAATCGAGCAGGTCCAGGAAGTAGTCGGCGCCCGAGACCTGCTTGGCGCCCAGCAGCAGGCAGGCGAAGCCGATCCCGCCGGCGCTTCCGGCGCCCTCGCGCTGCGCCAGTGCCTCGGCGTCCTCAAATCCGGCGTCCGTCAACGTGGCGACGAGGTGCGCCAGCCCGTGCTCCAGCGCCCCGACGTCCTGCGGTCCGGCGCCCTTTTGAGGTCCGAAGACCGCCGGCGCGCCGCCGGGCCCGAGCAGTGGATTGTGGACGTCGCTGGCGACCACGAGCTCCGTGCCGTCCAGTTCGGGGAACCTTGTCCGGCGGATGGTGTGGATCTGCGCCAGCGACTTTCCGCTGCCGTGGAGCTGCCGGCCGCGGACGTCGTGGAAGCCGTAGCCCAGGGCGGTGAGCATTCCCATGCCGCCGTCGGTGCTGGCACTTCCGCCCAGCGCCAGGACGATCCTGGCCGGGTTCAGACTGAGGGCGAACAGGATCGCTTCCCCAAAGCCCCGGCTGGAGGCCGCCAACGGCTCCAGCTGGGCCGCCGGCAGGAGCGCCAGGCCGCACGTGTTGGCGACCTCGACGACGGCGGTGGTGCCGTCGAACGCGATGCCGGCCGGGACGGGCTGGCCGGTGGGCCCGGTGACAGTGTGGCGGTGCCGGGTGAAGCCGGCGGCGACGGCGGCGTCCACACTGCCGTCCCCGCCGTCGGCCAGCGGAAGCAGCTCGCAATGGACCGCTCCGGCCCCGCCAGTGGAGCCGGCTCCGGCGCGGAGCCCTGCGGCCAGGGCATCGGCCACCTCGCCGGCCGTGAGGCTGCCTTTGAACTTGTCCGGTGCGATCAGGGTCCGCACGGTTTTCGGGGCGGTGGTGTGGACCATGTCAGATGGTTTCCGAGTAGGCGGGGCGGCGGTTGTCCTTGGCCGTAGAATCGGCATCGGCGGGTTCTGTGCGCTCCGGGTTGTTGTCCTGGTGCGTGTGGTGGCCGTATTCGATCAGGTCATCGTCGATGTCGCCGTAACCGTCCGGGAGGATCGGATCCTCGCTGGGCAGGGTCTCAACAGTTTCGCCGTTGAAGACGCGGCGGACGCGGTCCGCGTCCAGGGTGCGGTCCCACCAGGCGATGAACAAGGTGGCGACGGCATTGCCGGTGAAGTTTACCAGGGCCCGGCACTCGGACATGAACTTGTCGATGCCGAAGATAAGCATGATGCCGGCGGCAGGGATGGTGCCGAGCGTGGCCAGGGTGGCGGTCAGGGCGATGAAGCCGCCGCCGGCGACGCCGGCCGCGCCCTTGGAGGTGAGCAGCATGACCGCGATGAGGCCAAGCTGCTGGCCGATGGTCAGGTTCGTGTTGGTTGCCTGGGCGATGTAGACAGCGGCCAGCGAAAGGTAGATGGCGGCGCCGTCGAGGTTGAAGCTGTAGCCCGTGGGGACCACGAGCCCGACCGTTTCCTTCTTCACACCGGCGTGCTCGAGCTTGCGCATCAGGCCCGGGAGGGCCGGTTCGGCCGTGGAGGTGCCCAGAATGAGCAGGTACTCCTCTTTGAGGTGGCGGATCATCTTGAAGATGTTCAGCTTCAGGAAGGCCATGACGGAGCCGAGGACCACGACGACGAAGAGGATCGAGGTGGCGTAGAAGAGCGCGATCAGCCCGCCCATGCTGGAGAGGGAGGAGACGCCGTACTTGCCGACGGCGAAGGCCATCGCGCCGAAAGCGCCCAGCGGGGCGGCCTTCATGATGAAGCCCAGGATTTTGAACATGACCCCGGTGAGGCGCTGGACACCGTCCAGGACGGGCGCTCCGACCTTGCCCATGGCGTTCAGCGCGACGCCGAAGATCACGGCGATGAAGATGATCTGGAGGATGTCGCCTTCCACGAAGGGCGCGACGACGCTGGTGGGGATGACGTGGGTCAGGAACTGCCACCATTCCTGGTGGGCGCCGGCGTCGATGAGTTTGGCCGCGGAGTCCGTCGTCTTGATCGCGCTGGCGTCTGCGTTGACGCCGTCGCCGAGGCGGAAGATGTTGATGGCGACCAGGCCAAAGAGCAGGGCAAAGATCGTGCCGATCTGGAAATACGTCAGGGCCTTCAGCCCGGTCATGCCGACCTTCTTCAGATCCGCGACGCTGGCGATGCCGCCGACGATGGTCAGGAACACGATCGGGCCGATCAGCATTCTCATGGCGTTGACGAAGGTGGTGCCGATCGGTTCCATGGCAATGCCCGCGGCCGGGGCCAGCCAGCCCACCAGAATGCCGAGGACGATGCCGGTCAATACCCAGAAGTACAGCTGCCTGTACCAGCGTTTCTTGGGGGCCGGGATGTCCGTGCCCGCGGTGGTGATGTGTCCCATGATTCCTACCTCATTGTGGAATGTCTCTGGAGATGCTTTAAGTGTGGGGGTTTGCACGGGGCGGGTGCCAGTTGGGCGCAGCCGCCCCGTGCGGTGTGTAGCGTTCGACGGCGGCCGCGCGGCCGGCGTCGTCCGTTTTGGTGCTTCGCAGCGGTGGACGGAAGCGCTAGACGGCCGCCAGGGTGCGGGCCAGGGCCTCGATGATGGCGTCGGTGACGTCCGCGGTGGTGGCGTCGCCGCCGACGTCGCGGGTCAGGTGGCCGGCGCCGGTTGCCTCTTCGATGGCGGCCTCGACGCGGCGGGCTTCCTCGTGCAGGCCGAAGTGGTCCAGCATCAGGGCTGCGCTGGCGATCGCGCCGATCGGGTTGCTGATGCCCTTGCCCGCGATGTCCGGGGCCGAGCCGTGCACCGGTTCGAACATGGACGGGAAGCGGCGCTCCGGGTTCAGGTTGGCGCTGGCCGCCAGGCCGAGGCTGCCGGCCAGGGCCGAGCCGAGGTCGGAGAGGATGTCGGCGTTCAGGTTGGAGGCGACGACGACGGAGAGGTCTTCCGGGTGCAGGATGAACTTGGCGCTCATCGCGTCGACCAGGACGCTCTCGGTGGCGACATCGGGGTAGTCCAGGGCAACACGCTGGAAGGTTTCGTCCCAGAGGACCATGCCGTACTGCTGGGCGTTGGACTTGGTGACGGAGGAGACCTTCTTCACCGTGCGGGTCCGGGCGAGATCGAACGCAAACCGCATGATGCGCTCGCAGCCCTTCTCGGTGAACAGTGCGGTCTGCAGGGCGACTTCGTTGCCCGGGCCGCGGCCGCTGAGGTTGCGCCCGCCGAGGCCGGCGTACTCGCCTTCGCTGTTTTCGCGGACCACAATCCAGTCGAGCTCGGTGGTGTCGGCCTTGCGCAGCGGGGACTGGACGCCCGGGAGGAACTTCACCGGACGGATGTTGGCCCACTGGTCAAAGTTCTGCGTGATATTCAGGCGCAGGCCCCAGAGGCTGATGTGGTCCGGGACGTTTTCCCAGCCGACAGCGCCGAAGTAGATGGCGTCGAAATCCTTGAGGGTGTCCAGTCCGTCGGGGTCCATCATCTGGCCGGTCTTGGCGTAGTACTCGCAGCCCCATGGGAACTCGGTCCATTCGAAGGCGAACTTGCCGCCGGAATTCTGCGCCAGGGCGTCCAGGACCCGGCGTCCGGCGGAGACGACCTCTTTGCCGACCCCGTCTGCGGGGATTGAAGCGATGCTGAATTTCTGGGTGGCGCTCATGTGCCTACCTCCTCGTTGAGTGTGTTAGCAGCGTCACACTGCCTTCCTCTTCAAGTAGACGGGCCGGCACCACATGCCGTCCAAGACCAAGATCCGATCCGCTAGATAGGTTCAGCCTATTGATGATGCGCCGGGGGAGGCGTGTCTGTCCTTCCTTGCGGTTGCGGGGCCGCGTGCAGCCGCGCCACCGCCAGGAAGGACCGGGCCGCGGGGGTCAGGTCGTCCCTCCGGCTGAGAACGGCAACATCCAGGTAGGACACGGGTTCGATCAGCAGCGTCCGGAGCCCCGATTTGTGGGCCAGGGGCGCCCACGACGACGGCATCACGGCGTGGCCGACCCCGGCCAGGACCAAGGGCAGGATCGAGGTCCGGTGGGCGACCTCGACGACGATTTCGGCGTCGATCCCCCGCGCCAGTGCATCGTCCACAAGCCAGCGCATCAGCGAGCCGCGCTGGCTCGCGACCAGGCGGTGGCCGGCCAGCTCCTCGCGTTGAATCGTTGTTGCGGCGCCAAACGTATCGGACTGGGGATTGACGAGAAGGATCAGCGGCTGGCGATCGAGCTCCAGCACCTCAACGCCGGGAACCTTGATGGGCGTGGGGGAGCCTGCCAGCCCGATCTCCGTGCTGCCGCTTCGGACAGACTCGATGACGTCCTCCGGGGTGAAGGCGGCGCTGACATTGAGCCGGACCAGGGGATGCGCACGGGTGAAGGCGGCGATCATCGAGGACAGGGGCTCGATCCCGGGTGAGGGCATCGTGACGATGTCCAGCCGTCCGCTGCGCAGCCCGCGCACCGACTGCACCGCGGACTGCGCAGCATCGAGGTTGCGCATCACCAGCCGGGCTGGCCCGATCAGCTCCTTGCCCGCCTCGGTGAGCACCGCCCGCCGCCCGATCCGGTGGAAGAGCGGCACGCCCAGCTCCTTCTCGAGGGCGGCGATGGTCTGCGAGAGCGATGGCTGGGCGATGAGCAGGTGCTCCGCGGCCCGGCTGAACCCGTCGTGGTCAACAACAGCCAGAAAATACTTCAGCTTTCGGGTGTCCACCCTGGCTCCTTCACCGGTTTTTGCACTTGGCGGTTGCCGTGCGGCCGCCTGATCGATGAGTCCGAGCCTATTTCCTGCCGGCGATTCGGATGCGCATTTTTTCCACATCCGCGGCAAGGAGCATGATCGCCGCTCGCCGGATCACGCAACGCCCGCCGTCGTCCGCGCCGCTCGGGTCTTCGCCGCGCTACGGCAGCCGGGAGGGGCGCAGCAGCGTGGGGACGCCGGCCTGCCCGGGGTCGAGCGGGACGGGGCTGACCAGCACGGCCGGGCCGCGGCTCAGGAGGCCGGTCGAAAGCGGCTGGCAGCGCACGCCTCCCCGGCCGCGCATGGCGGCGTGCGCGCCCGGGGCAAGCATCCGGTCCATCCACGTGCACGGGTGTGCTGGCCGTCCGGCCCGGAGCCGGACCACGTTGCCCTTCGATTCGAGCGCGAACTCTTCGCCGAGCAGGGGAGCGAGCTGGGCGCCCCGGAGGACCACATTGCGCCGGGTCAGGAGCGGGTCAAAGGGGCCGGCTGCCAGCTCCTCAGCCATCGCCTCGAGGGCCTCGATCGAGAGGAGGGTGACGGCGGCGTCCATGTGCGCGGCCTTGCCGAAGAACCGGTCGCCGACGACGCCCTTGCCCGCCACCAGTTCCACTTGGTCCGCGTCCGTCGTGGGGACCTGCGCCGCACCATCGCGGGCGCGGCCGAAGTAGGCGTGCGCCGGCGAGACAAGGAGGTGCAGAACCTCGACGCCGTACCTGTAGCTTGCCGTCATGCCCTAAAACTATCCTCCCTCGTGGCGTTGGGCCGCGAAGTCGCCGGAAACGTGCGGACTCGCCGGAGCCTTCCGGCGACCTCGCAGGCTTCCCGCGAACCCGGCGGGGCCCGATCAGGGTACGAGCACGATCTTCCCTTTCGCCGCGGTGCTCCCCAGCAGCTCATGGGCGCGACGAACGTCGGAAAGCGGCAGGCGCTCGGCCACCACCGGGTGAATCTCGCCGCGGCGAAGCAACTCGAGCAGCGCGAAGAAGTCTGCCCTGAACCAGTCCTGGTGGTGGATGCGCAGCTTCTGGATCCGGTAGGACAGCACCTTTCGGCGGGGTGACAGCCAGCCCCAGAGTGCGACGCTCCCCGTTGCCGCGTACCAGGCGATCACGCCCGGCCAGTTCTTGCGCCCCTGCGCGATGGTGGCGTAGCGGCCAAACACAACGAGCCGGCCGCCGGGCCGCAGCGCCCGGAAGGAGCGCAGAGACAACGGCCCACCGATCCCGTCGAGGGCGATGTCTACGCCGTCACCGGTGAGCCCGCGCACTCGGGCCAGGAAATCCTCGTTCTGATAGTCGATCGCCACCGCGCCCAACCGCTCCACTGCGGCGCGGTCCCGGCCGGCGGCGGTCCCGTAGAGGCGGAGGCGGGCCAGTGCTCCGAGCTCGAGGATGGCGGCGCCCACCCTGCCTGCCGCGCCGTGAACCAGGACGCTCTCCCCGGGCTTCGCCTGGGCCGTCCGGTGCAGCAGCTGGTAGGCGGTCATGTAGGGGAAGACGAGGCTCACGACCTCGGCCGGGTCGAGGTCCTCAGGCACATCCACCGCGTATGCCTCCGGCACGCAGACGCGCTCGGCGTTGGCGCCCCACACCGTCAGCGCGCCGATGCGGTCCCCGACCCGTACCCGCGAGCAACCGGGCCCGAGCTCGTCAACGATGCCGACGAGCTCATAGCCGGGCGTGAAAGGCGGCTTCGGTCCGCCGAGATAGGTGCCGGCGCGCAGCTGGGCGTCAGTGAAAGAGACCCCCGAAGCCAGGACCCTGACGCGGACTTCGCCCGGGCCGGGCCGGGCCGTGGATCGTCGACCTCCACCACCTGCAGGACTTCGGGGCCGCCGAAGCGGTCGATCACCACACGCTTCATGGGCTCACTCTACGCTCGGCACACGCTCCGCACACCGGCCCCTTGCCGCCCAGCGCCGGGGCCGCCCGGGGTCTCGTGACCCATTGACACGCCCGAGCGGTCGGACTATCCTACAACCAAATGGTTGTAGATCAGCTCCGAGCCCAGCCCATTGACGAAGAACTTGACCGCCTGTTCCAGGCGTTCGCCGACACGACCCGCCGGGACATCGTGCGCCGCGTGACGGTGGGCGAGTACTCGGTCTCCGGGCTCGCTGCCCTCTACGCCATGAGTTTCGCGGCCGTCCAGAAGCATGTGGCGGTGCTGGAACGCGCTTCCCTTGTCTCCAAGGAGAAGCGGGGAAGGGAGCAGATCGTGCGGGCCAACCACGACGGACTGCAGCGGGCCCGCCGGCTGCTGGACGACTACGAGGTCATCTGGCGCCAGCGCGCCGACCGGATTGCGGACCTGCTTGCCGAATCGGCCGCCCCGGAACCTGGCGAGACGCAGGCAGGCGCCAGATCAACCAAGAAATCGCAAGGCCAAGCTGAAGGAAACTGAAAGATAGGAGAGTTCGTCATGACGGTTGTCAGTTCAGTCAAGAATCTTGAGGCGCTGAGCCTCACCGTGGTCGCCGAGTTTGATGCCGGAGTTGGGCGCGTCTGGCAAATCTGGGAAGACCCGCGCCAGCTCGAGCGCTGGTGGGGGCCGCCCACGTGGCCGGCCACTTTCGAGAAGCATGAGTTCGTCCCGGGCGGCGAGGCCAGCTACTACATGACAGGACCCGAGGGGGAGAAGGCCCGCGGCTGGTGGCGGTTCGTGACCATCAACGCCCCGCACCGGCTGGAGTTCGATGATGGCTTCGCGGACGACAACGGCGACCCCGTGGCCGACATGGGCACGATCCATGGAGTTGTGACACTGGAGCCAATCGGCGACCGCACCCGAATGACCATCATGTCCACGTTCGAGGCGGAGGAGCAGATGGAGAAGATCGTCGCCATGGGCATGGAAGAAGGCATGAGGGAGGCGCTGGGCCAGGTCGACGCGATCATCGCCGAGTCCGTCAACGCCTGACCTGCAACGCAACACGACGACGGCGGGAATCTCCCGCCGTCGTCCGCAAGGCCCTGTTCAGCCCGGTATTAGCGGCGGTAACATGCCGTGTGACATTTACCCACGGTTACGCGGCGAACGGCGACCTCCGCATGTACTACGAGGTCCATGGTCACCCGCGGGCCGGCGAGCCCCCGCTGTTGCTGATTCCCGGCGGAGGCTCGAGCATCGAGACCAACTTCGCCGGCCTCATCCCCGCGCTGCTGGCCGAGAGCCTGCAGGTGATCGCCGTCGAAGAGGAAGGCCACGGCCGGACCGCGGCTACCGCCCGGCCGCTCACCGCCGAAGGATCGGCGGGGGACATCAAGGCCGTGCTCGATGAGCTCAACGTGGACTCCGTGGATGTGCTCGGGTTCAGCGCCGGGGGCCACACCGCGCTCGCGCTGGCCATGAGGCATCCGTCCATAGTGCGGTGCCTGATTGCCGCCTCCACCTTCGCCAGCCGCGACGCTGTGGGCGATGAATTCTGGGAGGGGATGGAAAGGGCAACCCTCGATGACATGCCGGAGGTGTACCAGGACGCGGACCGCCGGCTGAACCCGGAGCCCGGACACCTCGAGCGGATGTTCGAACTGGACCGCCAACGGATCCTGAGCTTCCCCGGCTGGCCGGACGATGACCTGCGCCGCATCACGGCCCGCACCCTGGTGCTGAGCGCCGACCGCGACGTCGTCAGCGCTGACCACGCCGTGCGGATGTCACGGGTCATTCCCGGGGCGCGCCTGATGATCGTGCCGGGCAGCCACGGCGATTATTTGGGCGAGCTGGCCGCGAGCGGGGGCGACCTGCGCGCCATGCGGACCACTCTTCCGTACCTGCTGCGGTTCCTGGAGGAGTAGGGGCCGGTCAGGGCGTTGCCGGCGTGGAGGTCTGCGCCGGACTGGTTTGCGCCGGAGTGGTTTGCGCCGGAGTGGTCTGCGCCGGAGTGGAGCTCCAGTGCTGCCGGTGCAGCCGCTCGAAGCCGTCCAGGAGCAGGTCCAGGGCGAACTCGAACTCGAACTGGTCATCGCACCCCTGGCCCACCACGGAGTCCTGGTGCGCGGAGGCGGTGGCGACCTTCAGGATGTTCGGATACCGCTCGGCCATCTCCTGGAACATGGCCGCCTGCGCTTCCGGCGGAAGGGTGGCCAGCCCTGCGGCGTCCCCGCCGGCGGAGTCGTCGAACAGCTCCTGGGTAAACCCCCACATGCGGCTGCCGAGGGCATGCATGACGTGATGGGTCAGGTCCACGGAGAAGCCTCCGGCCAGGAACATGCCGATGAACGAGTCCATGTAGCCAAGGACCGCTGGCGTTTTATTCGTGCGCGATTCCAGCACTTGCCGGGCCCACGGATGCCGCAGCAGCGCCCCCCGCGCCGAGAGCACCCTCAGGCGCACGGTGTCCTTCCAGCCGGCATCGCGGACGGGAGAATCGATCTCGCTGACAAGGGCGTCCACCATGCCGTCAAGGAGTTCCTCCTTGTTGGCCACGTGCTTGTACAGCGCCATCGGCACGACGCCGAGTTCCTGCGCCAGACGGCGCATGCTCAGCGCCTCGATCCCCACCTGATCGGCCAGCACGACGGCGGCAGCCAGAACGCGGTCCCGGCTCAACGGGATCCGGCGCGTGCGCTCCGCTTGCTGGGTCATCCGGCCACCCTTCCCTAACGGTTCCCTATTGACAAGTGTACGGCGTACACCTAACGTGGCCGCATCAGGTGTACGCCGTACACCGCGCGATTCATGTACCACCGCCGCCAGCCATCCCAGCCAAGGACCACGCCGTGACAACACACGCCAGCAGCGCCCCCGTCCCCCGTGTCCGCCGCCGCCCCCAGTGGCCAGTGCCCGCCGGGTTGATCCTTCTCAGCCTCATCCCGGTGATCGCCGGCGCGGCGCGGCTGACGGAACTGACCGGCGGTGCCGCCATCACCGCCCAGAACGCCCGGTTCTTCGCCTCGCCCGTGCCCGTGGTGACGCACATCCTCAGTGTCACCACCTACAGCCTGCTCGGTGCGTTCCAGTTCCTCCCCGTGCTGCGGGGCCGCCGGGGCTGGCACCGGGTCGCCGGCCGCATCCTCGCGCCGGCGGGCATGCTGGCCGCCCTGTCCGGCCTGTGGATGGCCGTCTTCTATCCGCTGCCGCCCGGGGACGGACCGGCGCTGTTGGTGCTGCGGCTGGTCTTCGGCTCGGCCATGGCGGCGAGCATTGTCCTGGGAGTCGTGGCGGTTGTGCGCCGGGATTTTGTGCGGCACGGCGCATGGATGACCCGCGGCTACGCGATCGGCGTTGCCGCGGGAACGCAGGCGCTGACGGGGCTGCCGTGGATGCTGCTGGTGGGCCCGCCCGACGAGCCGACCCGGGCGGTGCTCCTGGGGGCAGCCTGGGTGTTCAACCTTGCGGTGGCCGAGTACGTCATCCACCGGCGCGCCAGGCGGCCCGTGCGCGTGCCCACCGCTGTCGTCGTGCCCGCCGTCGTCGTCCCCGAACCTGCCGCCGCCGTCGTCGAAGTCGCCGGAAGCGTGCCGGCTCGCCGTACTCTTCCGGCGAAGCGGACGGTTTCCGGCGACGTGGAGGCCGGGCGGCTAGACTCACGCGCATGACAATTGTGGACGATCAGGGCCGCCCGGAGCCTCCCCTCGCCTCCGACGAAACCGCGACCCTCCTGGGTTTCCTGGACTACCAGCGGGCCACGCTGGCGTGGAAATGCGCCGGGCTGGACGCGGCCGGCTTCGTGGCTACTACCGCTGCCTCATCGATGACGCTGGGCGGGCTCCTGAAGCACATGGCCTATGTGGAGAGCGAATGGTTCTCCCGTTCCCTGCACGCCCGGGACCGGGAGGCCCCGTTTGCCGCCGTGGATTGGAAGGCCGACCCGGACTGGGAGTGGCATTCCGCCGCCGGAGACACCCCGGACCAGCTGCGCACCCTGTGGCAGGACGCCGTGGACCGGTCCCGGGTCAGCGTCACGGAGGCCCTGGCCGGCGGTGGCCTGGACCAACTAGCCCGTCGCCCGTGGCCGGACGGTTCGGCACCGAGCCTGCGCTGGATCCTGTGCCACATGATCGAGGAGTATGCCCGGCACAACGGCCACGCCGACCTCCTCCGCGAGGCCCTAGATGTACTGAGCCATCAGGTTGGTGACACCCGGGTGATGGGTGTGGTTCCGATGCCGGTGTGGATTCGTTCAGTGTTGTAGTGCTGGAGCCAGGGCGCAAGTGCGGATTGGCGGTCGTTGCTGCT
>NZ_KI914955.1:17483-18151 GCF_000520575.1 Arthrobacter sp. I3 | reverse complement strand
GCCAGCCACGGTGGCGATGCCGGCCGCGGCGGTTCAGTTCGACTGGCCGGTGGCTGTCGCCGCGACCAGCATGACGGAGGCCGCCGTGTAGCCGGAACCGTCCTTGGCCGCCACGATCCGCACCGTCCCGCCCGCGACGATGTCCGCGACGCTCAGCTGCGTGCCCGTGCCGCCGGCCTGCTGGCGCCGCTGTTGCAGATTACTCACCACCACGTCGCTGCCCAGCGCATAGCTGCGCGTGAAACCGTCGCTGCTCTTGACGGTCACGGAGGACGAGCTGACCTCGCTCACTGTGCCCAGCTGCTCGGCCATCGTGGTGTATGCGCTTCCTTGCAGCACCACGTATTCGGCGTGCACTGCCGCGGAAAGCCCGCTGCCCATGCCACCGGCAGCGAAGTCGCCGGGACCGCCCTGCCCCGGCATGCCGCCGCCCGCGAAACCACCTTGCGCGGAACCGTCTTGCGCTGAACCTGGCACGCCCGGGGCGACACCCTGGCCGCCGGGTCCGCCGGCTGCCGCCCCGCCGGCCGCACCGGTGGCTGCCGTTGCGCTTGAGGTGAGGGCATAGACGCCGGCCCCGGCGCCGACGGCCAGGACTGCGGCGGCCCCGGCGACGGCGAGCCCCCGCTTGAGGGTCCAGGGCTTCGCCGCCGAGGCCGTCTTGGCGG
>NZ_KI914955.1:14530-17383 GCF_000520575.1 Arthrobacter sp. I3 | reverse complement strand
CCTGCTTCCGGCCGCCCGGCGTCAGAGTGCCCGCCGCCGGTGCGTCCGGCGTCAGCCTGTCCGGCGTCAGCGTGTCCGGCATCGGCGTGCCCGGTTTGGACTGTTCCGCCGTCGGTGTGTCCGGCGCCGAACTGCCAGGCAGTACGGGGTGTGGTTACGGGCGCGGGCGCCGCTGGCGCGCCGGTGGTGGGCGTGGGGGCGGGTACGGGGGCTGACTCGGGGGCTGCTCCGGAACCGGCTCCGGGATGCTGAGCGCTCATGGTGTTTCTCCTTTAGGGTGCGGATCGGTGTTCACCCCAGCGTGGTGAGCGATCCTGTGCTTGGGCTGTGCGGGCCGACAGCCCGGCCTGTGACGTTGGCGCCGGACCGGAAGGGCGGATTGAACATGGCCGTTGCGGCCCGTACGGTCCCGCAACGGCATCCAGCTCGCTAGGCTGGGATTCACAGGTGCCGCACAGGGTCCCCAAAGCCCCGCCTAACCGGCAGATCGGAGAGTTGTCCCCATGGCCACTTCGCACTCCATGACCAACAACCTTCCCCAGCTCACGCATCCGGACGGCTCCCCCATCCGCGCCCTCGTGGTGGATGACGAGCCCAGCCTCTCCGAGCTCATGAGCATGGGGCTGCGGATGGCCGGCTGGTCCGTGGCCGTGGCCGAGGACGGGCCTGGAGCCGTCCGGCTCGCCAAGGAGTTCCGCCCCGACGTGCTGGTGCTGGACGTGATGTTGCCCGGGTTCGACGGCGTCGAACTGCTGAACAGGATCCGCGTGTTCGCGCCTGAGGTGCCGGCGCTGTTCCTCACCGCCAAGGATGCCGTTCAGGACCGCATCACCGGACTGGCGGCCGGCGGCGATGACTACGTCACCAAGCCGTTCAGCATGGAAGAGGTGCTGCTGCGCCTGCACCGGCTGGTCCAGCGCTCCGGAGTGGCCGCCATGGACACCGCCGAACTCGTGGTGGGAGACCTCGTGCTCAACGTCGACACCCGCGAAGTCACCCGGGCCGGTGAGGAAATGCACCTGACCGCCACGCAGTTCGAGCTGCTGCGCTACCTCATGGAAAACCCGAAACGGGTCATCAGCAAAGCCCAGATCCTGGACCGCGTCTGGGACTACGACTTCGGCGGGCAGGCGAACATCGTGGAACTGTACATTTCCTACCTCCGCAAGAAGGTCGACGCCAACCACGCCCCCATGATCCACACGGTGCGCGGAGCCGGGTACGTCCTGAAACCGGCGGACTGATCCGTGCCCTCACTTTCCGGCATGACCCGCGTCCCCGGACGCGACTGGCGCAACCCGTCGACGTGGCATTTGCGCACCCGGCTGGTCCTGGTCGCCATGGCGCTGCTCGTGGCCATCTGCGGCGCTGTGGGCTTGTTTAGCTACGCCTCCATGGACCTCTTCCTCACCCGGCAGCTCGAGACCCAGCTGGACCAGGCCTCGCACCGTTCGAGCGAGTTCGGCCGGCCGTCCTCGGACGATTCGGGCAGGCGCCCCGACCCCCTCGAGGCCCGGGGACAGGGCGTCGGGACGCTTAACGCACGGATAGTGGACGGCGAAGTCAGCAGGGCCGGATTCCTGGCCGGGGACGGCGCGGTCAAGAACCTCTCCCCCGCCGACAACAAGGCCCTCCTGGCCCTCACCCCGAGCGGCGTGTCCGTGGACCGCATCCTTTCGGCCGGCGCCTACCGGCTCACGGCCGCGCGCACACCGTACGGCGACGTGATCGTGACCGGACTCCCGCTGGCAGAAAAACAAAACACCCTGGCCTCCCTGGTCTGGACCATGGTGGTCGTGTCCGCAGGCGGGCTCGTGCTGATCGGGCTCGCCGGAACTGCCCTGATCCGGCGGACCATGAAGCCGCTGGAACAGCTCTCCGAGGTCGCCACCAAGGTCTCCCGTCTCCCGCTGGACGCCGGCGAGGTGGCGCTCGGGGTCCGCGTCCCGACGTCGGCGGCCCATCCCGGAACGGAAGTGGGCAGCGTGGGCTACGCGCTGAACAAGATGCTGGATAACGTCTCCAACGCTCTCGAGGCGCGGCAGGAGAGCGAGATGAAGGTCCGGCAGTTTGTCGCCGACGCCTCGCACGAACTCCGCACGCCGCTGACGGCCATCCGCGGCTACACGGAGCTGATGCGGATGACCGAGCATTTCACCCCCGACGGCGAGAGGTCCCTCGCCCGTGTGCAAAGCCAGTCCGAGCGGATGACCACGCTCGTGGAGGACCTGCTGCTGCTGGCACGCCTGGACGAGGGGCAGCCGCTCAAAATCTCCGATGTCGACCTCACCCAACTGGCCATCGAGACGGTCAGCGATGAGAAAGTCATGGCCCCGGACCGCATCTGGCAACTGGAACTTCCGGACGAGCCCGTGGTGGTGCGCGGTGATGCGACCCAGCTTCACCAGGTCCTCGCCAACCTGCTGTCCAATGCGCGCAAGCACACGGAACCCGGGACCAAGGTGGTCACGGGCGTCATGCGCTCGGCTGACGGCAGTGCCGTGGTCACCGTGACAGACAACGGCAGCGGCATCGCCCCGGAATTTATCGGCCGGGTCTTCGCCCGCTTCGCCCGGGCCGACGCCTCGCGCACCAATCCGGCGTCGAACCCCGCAGCCGTCCCCGCCGATTCTGCCGTCGCGACGGCGAGGGTCGGGTCCGGGGCCCCCGCACGCTCGTCCTCCGGCGCCGTTTCCGGCAGCCGCGGAGGTCACGGCACGGCGACCGCCGCGCCGACGTCCGAGGGCACCAGCGGATTGGGCCTGTCCATTGTCCAGTCGATCGTGGAGGCCCACGGAGGAACAGTCGAGGTCACGTCCCGGCCGGGCCGCACGGAGTTCGCCGTGCGGCTGC
>NZ_KI914955.1:13000-14430 GCF_000520575.1 Arthrobacter sp. I3 | reverse complement strand
CGGCCGGCCCGTGAACCCGGCGCAACCCGACACCCCGGCACTGTGACTCCTGTTACCAAAATGTGACTTAAGCGGCCAGGTCCTGTAGCGTCGTTAGCGTGCGCCGCCATCGGTGCCGCATATCCGGACGGACGCCAAACTCTGCCGCTTCCCGGATTCCGCTGGACCAGGCAGAGGCGGGGGACCCAGAGTTCCCGGGCATTCTGCTTTCATGCGCCCTCGGGGTGAAGCCGACACGTGATGTTCCGTGCGGCCGGATGACCTCATCCGAACCCGACAGCTAACTCCGCCGGCGTTGAGAGGCCACCATGACTGAATTCCAGGTACAAACACGCCCTGACGGCGGTTCGCATTCCCGCCCAGTTGGCGCAGCCAAGTCGCGCCACCGCGCCGAACCGGTCAAGCAGGCATCCGCCCTGTCGCGGTTCGTCGCCGGGCTCGGCGTAACCGGCCGCCGTGCCGCCGTCGTCACCGCCGCGTGCGCACTGCTGCTGGGTGGCGGCGCCGCCAGCCAGGCGGCAGAGCCGGGCGCCCACACGGCGAATGTTGCGAGCCAGGCGGCCACGATCGCCGACCCGCTGGCCAAGCTCAACTTCGAGCGGGTCCAGGTGGCTGGGCCGGGCGCTCCAGCGGAAAAGAACGTGGCTCCCCAGATCTCGGAGGTTAAGGCAGCCGAAGCGCTGATCCCTGCCCCCGCTGCTGCCGCGCCGGCAGCAGCGGCAGCCCCCGCACTTGCTCCGGTTCCCGCGGCAGCCCCCGCTCCCGCTCCGGCACCGGCCCTGTAGCGTCGTTAGCGTGCGCCGCCATCGGTGCCGCATATCCGGACGGACGCCAAACTCTGCCGCTTCCCGGATTCCGCTGGACCAGGCAGAGGCGGGGGACCCAGAGTTCCCGGGCATTCTGCTTTCATGCGCCCTCGGGGTGAAGCCGACACGTGATGTTCCGTGCGGCCGGATGACCTCATCCGAACCCGACAGCTAACTCCGCCGGCGTTGAGAGGCCACCATGACTGAATTCCAGGTACAAACACGCCCTGACGGCGGTTCGCATTCCCGCCCAGTTGGCGCAGCCAAGTCGCGCCACCGCGCCGAACCGGTCAAGCAGGCATCCGCCCTGTCGCGGTTCGTCGCCGGGCTCGGCGTAACCGGCCGCCGTGCCGCCGTCGTCACCGCCGCGTGCGCACTGCTGCTGGGTGGCGGCGCCGCCAGCCAGGCGGCAGAGCCGGGCGCCCACACGGCGAATGTTGCGAGCCAGGCGGCCACGATCGCCGACCCGCTGGCCAAGCTCAACTTCGAGCGGGTCCAGGTGGCTGGGCCGGGCGCTCCAGCGGAAAAGAACGTGGCTCCCCAGATCTCGGAGGTTAAGGCAGCCGAAGCGCTGATCCCTGCCCCCGCTGCTGCCGCGCCGGCAGCAGCGGCAGCCCCCGCACT
>NZ_KI914955.1:0-12900 GCF_000520575.1 Arthrobacter sp. I3 | reverse complement strand
CCCGCACCGGCACCCGCACCGGTCGCAATCGACGACCCCGCCGGCGCGCAGGCCTACGCCGCGTCCCAGCTGGGAAGCTATGGCTGGGCACCCGGCCAGATGCAGTGCCTGCACAAGCTGTGGACCAAGGAATCCGACTGGAAGACCACCGCCACGAACGCCAGCAGCGGCGCCTACGGCGTGGTCCAGTCCCTGCCCGCCTCGAAGATGGCGAGCGCCGGCGCCGATTACATGACCAACTACCGGACCCAGATCAACTGGGGCCTGAATTACGTCAAGTCGCGCTACGGCTCCCCCTGCGGCGCCCTGAACTTCCACTACGCACACAACTGGTACTAAACCGGCACTAGCCGCCCCCGCCTTGGAGGCCCCGGATCCCATGGATCCGGGGCCTCCTTGCGTCTCCACTGCGGGACCGGCCCGGCGGGCCAGACTTCCACAGCCCCCGCACAGCTTGACCCTAAAGCCCTCATATGGGCCGCCGGGAAAGTTGAGCCATGACATTCACAGACCAGGCCACAGGAACCCTGCCCCGCTCCACGGCGACGCCGGCCGGCCCGGCGGCCCCCGAGGCACCCTCGGGGCTTGCGCTGGCCGACTCACCGGTCCCGGGCCCGATCGCCGGGGCGCTGACCGGCCCCGGCGGCCGGCGCACGGCCATTGATACGCGCGCCAGCACGCCCCTGCTGGACGTCACCATCCCGGTCTTCAACGAGGAACGGGACCTCGAGGCCTGCCTGCGCCGGCTCCACGCGTACCTGCTCGGCGCCTTCCCGCATTCCTTCCGGATCACCGTGGCGGACAACGCCAGCATCGACGGAACGCTCAAGGCCGCGGAACGGGTAGCCCGCGAGCTGCGCGAAGTGACGGTGGTCCATATGGCAGAAAAGGGCCGCGGAAACGCACTCCGCAAGGTGTGGCTGGCCTCGCCGTCGCCGGTTCTGGCGTACATGGATGTGGATCTCTCCACTGATCTGGCGGCCCTCGGACCGCTCCTTGCCCCGCTCATTTCCGGGCACTCCGACCTGGCGATCGGGACGCGGCTGACCCGCAACTCCCGCGTGGTCCGCGGACCCAAACGGGAATTCATCTCGCGCAGCTACAACTTCCTGCTCCAGGCCCTCATGGGCGCCCACTTCAGTGACGCGCAGTGCGGCTTCAAGGCGATCCGGGCGGACGTGGCCCGGCAGCTGCTTCCCCACACGCTGGACAACGCCTGGTTCTTCGACACCGAGCTGCTGGTCCTGGCAGAAAAGTGCGGCCTGCGCGTCCATGAAGTCCCGGTGGACTGGACCGACGACCCGGATTCCAGCGTGGACATCGTCCAGACGGCCCTCGCGGACTTGCGCGGCATGGCACGGTTGAGCCGGGACCTGGTATCGGGCCGGATCCCGGTTCCCGACCTGCGCGCGGCCCTTGCCCGCGGACCGCTGCCGGCCGCCTCCCGGGCCCAGGAACAAAGCCCCGGTGGAAGCCTCTTCGGACAGCTCGTCCGCTTCGGCAGCATCGGGGTGGCCTCCACCCTGGCCTACCTGGCGATCTTCCTGCTCTGCCGCGGGTTCATGGACCCGCAGCTGGCAAACTTCCTCGCGTTGCTCACCACCGCCGTGGCCAACACTGCGGCCAACCGGCGCTTCACGTTCGGCATCCAGGGCAGCAGCCAGGCGGCTCGCCACCATTTCGAGGGGCTGCTGGTCTTCGGCATCGGGCTGGCCCTGACCTCGGGCGCACTCGCCCTCGTTCACGCCGCGTCGGGAGCGGCACCGGACCGCTGGCTTGAACTGCTCACGGTCACCGCCGCCAACCTGGCCGCCACGGCCGTGAAGTTCCTGCTCTTCCGGCTGGTGGTTTTCCGCCACAGGCCCGCCGCTGCCGTTCCGGCGCCCGGCGCCCCCGATCCTTCCCTCCCTCGCACAGAAAAGGCCAAGTAAATGACGGCAACCATCAGTCCCACCGCCGGAGCCCAGGGCGGTTCCCCGGCCGGCAGGCCGCCGGCCGCCGAGGAACAGCCACACCCGGTTCCCGGAGACGGCGGGACGGCGCCCCATCTGCCCGCGTCCCCGGCGCCGGCCGCCCAAGGCCGCCGGGACCGGCTGCTGTTCGGACCGCAGCCCCGCTGGGTGCGGCCCTCGGCAGCGCTGCTTCTGGTGGTCACCGCGCCGTTGTACCTGTGGAATCTGGAGGCCACCGGCTACGCCAACTCCTTCTATGCCGCGGCGATCCAGGCCGGGACCAAGGACTGGACCGCGCTGCTCTTCGGTTCCCTCGACGCCGGCAATGCCATCACGGTGGACAAGCCCCCGGCCGCACTCTGGATTCCCGCCCTCGCGGGACGGATCTTTGGTTTCTCGGCCCTGAGCATGCTCATCCCCCAGGCGATCATGGGAGTGGCGGCCGTCGGGCTTCTCTACCTGACCATCAAGCGGGTGTCCGGGCCGGCCGCGGGCCTGCTCGCCGGCGGCGCCCTGGCGCTGACCCCGGTGGCCGCCCTCATGTTCCGGTTCAACAACCCGGACGCGATGCTCACCCTGTGCCTGGTGCTGGCGGCCTACCTCACCACCCGCGCCATCGAGAAGGCCGGCTGGAAGTGGCTCGCCGCGGCCGGCGCGGTCATCGGCCTGGCCTTCCTGAGCAAGATGCTGCAGGGCTTCCTGATCGTTCCCGGCCTGGCCCTGGCCTACCTGTGGGCGGCGCCCACCACCCTCGGCCGCCGGCTCCTGCACCTGCTGGCCGCCGCCGCCGGGATCGCCGTCGTGGCCGGAAGCTACGTTGTGCTGTTCCAGCTGACCCCGGCCTCGGTCCGGCCGTACATGGCAGGGTCGGAGACCAACAGCTTCCTGGAACTCACGTTCGGCTACAACGGCCTGGGCCGGATCACCGGGTCAGGCGGGGGCATGCCCGCCGGAGGAAACCTGGGAGGCAACGCCGGCGGCCCGGGAGGCAACGGAAACGTCGGCTTCGGCGGCGCGCCCGGGATCACCCGGATGTTCGGGACCAGCTTCGGCGGAGAGGTGTCCTGGCTGCTGCCGGCGGCCCTGATCCTGCTGGCCGCCGGGCTGTGGTTCACCCGGCGCGAGGCCAGGACCTCGAAAACCCGGGCGGCGCTCCTGTTGTGGGGCGGCTGGCTGGTCATCACGGCCGGGATCTTCAGCTTCATGAGCGGCACCGTGCATCCGTACTACGCCGTGGCGCTGGCCCCCGCCATCGCGGCGCTGGCCGGCATCGGTTCCCTGGAACTGTGGCGGGGCCGGGCCTACTGGCCCGCCCGGGTTGTCCTGGCCGTGACGGTGCTGGCCACCTCTGTCTGGTCCGCCGTGCTCCTGGGCCGCGACCCGTCCTGGCTTCCCGGGCTCCGGGTGATCGTGGTGGTCCTGGGCGTCCTCGCCGCCGCGGCCCTGCTCCTGCTCCTGCGGGCGGACGGCATGGCGGCTCTCCCGGCGCGGTTCCGCAAGGCCGCCACGGCCGGCGTCGTGATCCTCTGCCTGCTTGCCGGCGGGCTCGGAAGCACCGCGTGGACACTGGCGACCGTCGCCCAGCCGCATTCCGGTTCGATCCCCACGTCGGGCCCCACCACGTCCGCGATGGGCGGCGGCTTCGGGGCAGCAGGCAGGACCGGCACTGACGGAACCGGCACTGACGGAACCGGCACTGACGGCGTGGGCAGTGCCGGTATGGGCGGTGGCCCCGGCGGGGAAACGTCCTCGGCGGAGTTGACCGCGCTGCTGAAGTCCTCCGGCGCCAAGTGGTCCGCGATTGTCTCCGGCGCCACCCAGGCCGCGAGCCTGGAACTCGCCACCGGCACCAGCGTGATAGCCCTCGGCGGCTGGAACGGCGGCGACCCCTACCCGACGCTCGCACAGTTCCAGGCGATGGTGGACGGCGGCGAGATCGGCTACTTCATTTCCGGCGGCATGGGCGGCATGGGCGGGGGCCGCGGCGGCAACTCCGAGGTCGCCACCTGGGTCGCGGCCAACTACCAGGCCCAGACCGTGGGCAACGCCACCGTCTACAAGCTGGGAGCGTAGACCGCCATGACTGACACCTTGAGCCCCTGCCCCGACACGGCGCCCGGAAGGCACGGGCTCTGTCCCGCAACGCACGCGGGAAGATACTGGACGGCGCCGCAACGGAGATCGAGCAGCGCAACGAGGAGTTCGCGCAAACAATTGTGTCCGAGGCCGGTAAAACGATCCGCCAGGCGCGGAAGGAAGTACTGCGCGCGGTCAACACGCTCCGCCTCTCGGCTGCCGAAGCACGCCGGAACGCCGGTGAAGTCATACCCTTTGACTCCTACGAGGGCTCAGAGGACCGCACAGGATGGTACTCCCGCGAACCACTGGGCATCATTGCCGCGATCACTCCCTTCAACGACCCCCTCAACCTGGTGGCACACAAGATCGGCCCGGCAATCGCCGGAGGAAACGCCGTCATCCTCAAACCCTCTGCGCTGACTCCCCTGTCAGCCCAGCTGCTCACGGACGCCCTCGTGAGCTCCGGCCTCCCGCCGGAAGCCCTCACGATTGTTCACGGCGACCGGGAAGTGGCCGAAAAAATCATTCGGTCCCGGGACGTACGAATGGTGTCCTTCACCGGGGGGTTCTCCACTGGGGAGAGTATCGCCCGCACGGCAGGCCTGAAGAAGCTTTCCATGGATCTCGGCGGAAACGCACCCGTGATCGTCCTGGACGATGCACACATCGAGAAAGCCGTGGCATCCTGCGTCTCCGGAGCATTTTGGGCCGCCGGCCAGAACTGCGTGGGGGTGCAGCGGATCCTCGTGGCCGCCCCCGTGTACGGCGCGTTCCGCCAGCGCTTCCTGGAGGCAACGGCGCGGTTGGTTGCCGGAGACCCATCGGATGAACAGACGGATGTCGGACCCATGATCAGCCCCACAGCATTGCAGGAGCTCCGGTCCAAACTGGACGTGGCCCTCGGCGCCGGCGCCGTCCTGCTCTCAGGCAACGTCACGGACGGCAATGTGCTTCAGCCGACCGTCCTGGAAGCCGTACCGGCGGACAGCAGCTTGTGGAGGGAGGAGGTTTTCGGCCCTGTGGTCATGCTTCGTAAATTCAACACCTTCGAAGAGGCCATCGACGTCGCCAATGCCATCGAGTTCAGTCTTCATGCGGGCATATTCACCGACTCCCTGGCCAGGGCCATGGATGCGGCCCGCCAGCTCGAAGCAGGCGGCGTCATGATCAATGATTCCTCTGATTACCGGTTCGACGGCATGCCATTCGGCGGGGCTAAGTACGGGAGCATGGGCAGGGAGGGCGTCCATTTCGCGTATGAGGAGATGACCCAGCCCAAAGTCATCTGCATCAAGAACTGATCGAACTGGAGGGGCGCGGCCGAGGGCCTGCGCCCCTCCAGTTCCTCCGAGCAGCCGGCACAAACTGCGCACCAAGGAAGCCCTCCAGGACGGATCAACCATTCTGGACATCGTCACCAGAAAGAACCTTTGGATCGGGACGCAGCTCGGTCACTGCTGGACTCCCCCGTGCTGCCTGTCAGAAATCCAAACATGACCGGAGTCTGATCACTTTCACTCCGTGGCGCGGGCACCTCCGGCGCCCCGCCTGATGAAACTGGAAAGCGTCATGGCCGTCACCGTGTCCGTGACTCCGGGAATAGCAGCGATCTGCTCCCAGATCTCCTGAACCCTCTCCAGCGACCGGGCCTCGACCCTCACCAGAAGATCAAAGTCACCGCTCACGACATCGCACAGAACCACCTCGGGAATGGACCGCAACACGGAGATGACGTCCGCCCCCCGCACCCGGTCCTTCCTGTAAACCATCAGGAAGGCGGACACCGGGCCCTGGCCCGGAGGGCCGGCAACAATCGTGTACCCCTGGATATACCCTTGCCGTTCCATCCGCTCGATCCGCTGGCGCACAGCGTTCCTCGAAAGGAGGACTTTGGTCGCCAGCTCTGCATGGCTCATGCGAGCGTTCTTCGTAAGCTCCGCAAGAATCCTCTGATCAATCTGATCAAGACTCACTCGATCCATGCCTGCCCTTCACAGCAATAATCCCCCGGACCCAACCGGAACGGAAACAACTTCAAGACCGAAAGCCTCGAAAAAATGACACTTCATCAAGCCCGGCCATCTCTCACTGGCATTAGCTGCATCTTGTTCGACATGGACGGCACGCTCCTGGATTCAGCACCGGGCGTTACAACAAGTGCTGCACAGGCATTGGCAGCTGTGGGCGCGCCGGTCCCCAGCATGGACATACTGCGCCGATTCGTTGGTCCGCCCATGATCGAGTCCTTCAGATCAGTCTCACAACTGGACGAAAAGACGGCCCAAAAGGCCCTCCAACATTATCGCAAAGCGTACGCCGATCATGGCGCCGAACAGTCCAGCCCCTACGACGGGATCATCGATCTACTCGAACGCCTACATTCGGCCGGCATTCCGATGGCCGTAGCCACATCCAAGGTTGAAGATCAAGCAATAAGACTGGCGCGAATGTTCGGAATTGATTGCCACTTCATCACCGTGTGCGGAGCGTCAGATAGCGAGGGAAGAGCGAGCAAGGCAGACGTCATCGCCGAATTGCTGCTTCGGCTCCATTCCACAGGCGTAGACATCTCCAGTCCCGCAATGGTCGGAGACCGAAGCTACGACGTCGCGGGAGCAGCTATCCACGGAATCCCCACAATATTCGCACTCTGGGGATACGGGGAGGCCGAGGAAGCCCTGCAGGCCGCCGCCGTTGCTGCCTCCCCTGCGGCCCTTCTGCCACTGATCCTGGAGAACCGCCGGCGGTCAGCCGCGCAGCATCCCTCGTGCGATGAGTCCACGAATGCGACCAGCAGTCATTCACATTCCACTGTTTGACGAGCCGTCGAAGCCGGCGTTTAGGTTCGCACGCATTCATCCCCGACTGTGGAGCTCCCGCACTGGCTGGGAGAGCGCAATCGTGCCTTAAATGGGTCCGGAGACTCTCAGGGATGGACGAACTCGAGCGGCGCTAATCGTGATGGTTGTATTCGAACCGTTCGATGATAATGCTGCCGCTGGTTGCCGCCAGTCCGACAACGCGGCCGGTGAACCCGCCGGCGACCTCTGTGGACAGATACCGGCCGTCCATCCGCGCGAGCGTCGTCAGCTCGCCGTGCTCTCGAAAGCCCAATGTGACTTCGTCCGGCCCAGTATTTATGCCCGGTTGGCCCGCCAAGGGTGAGTCGTTGCATGCGATTTCCAGCTGAAATGGTCCAGGGGCTGGGTCGATTTCCGCTGTCGCTACCACCTGCTGAAGGGGTCCGATCTGGGCCACGACCCGGATTTGGCGTCCGGAGGCTTCGATGCCATACCAATGGAAGTCGTCCATCCTCAGGAGGAACCTGACCGCCTCGTCACCCGAGAGTAGAACTGACGCGCGTGCATCCCAAACGTGTCCGAGGACCCTGGTTGCCAGGATGGGAACGTTGCCAGTCTGCCTCTGCCTGATAAGGAGACCTTCAGGGGTTTCGGCCGTAAACGAAGCCGGGTCCTGGCCGGGTGAAATCCACCGCGGGTGAAGGCTGTCTGAAGAGAAATCGTCAATAAACGAAGACCCGACGACGGGAACCTGATAACGGTCCTCATCGAACCGCGGCCAACCCTGGTCCCAGGAGATACCCGCAACATAAGTTTCTCGACCCAGGACGTGAAAGCCAGGAACAACGCCTCGGGGACGAACACCGAGGTAGACCGCGGCCCAATCACCATCGACCGTTTCGACCAGGTCCGCGTGGCCGACACTCTGGACGGGCGCAGCCATGCTGCGATGACTGAGGATGGGGTTGTTCGGATGCGGTTCGAAAGGACCTGCGGGACTGCTGCCACGGCTGACAGAGACGGCATGACCGCGTTCCGTGCCGCCTTCGGCCAAAACCAGATACCAGCAGCCGCCCGCCTCATACAGGTGCGGCCCCTCCGGGTAGGCCAACCCTGTTCCCTGCCACACCTTCCTGGGAGATTCCAAGAGGCGGCCAGCGTCGGGATCCAGCCGCGCCTGGACGATACCGGACTCATTCTCGCCGGGGCCGAACCCTACCCAGGTGAGGTAACAACTTCCGTCGCTGTCCCACGCGATATCCGGGTCGATGCCCAGCGTTCCCGGTATCTGTACTGGGTCGCTCCACGGGCCGGCAGCCTCCTTGGACCGCAACAGCAAATGACCGCCACCGAAGTCGCTCATGTTCGTGGTGACGAACCAGAATTCACCGTTGTGATGCCTGAGCGTTGAGCCGAAGATCCCGCCTGAAGGACGCCCGTCCCCAACAGCGAACTGGCTCCGCCGGGTGAGGATGTTCCCGATCTGATCCCAAGTTACGAGGTCCCGGCTGTGGAAGATCGGCGCTCCGGGGAAGTACTCAAAGCTCGACGTTGCCAGGAAATAGTCGAAGCCGACCCGACAGATTGTGGGGTCAGGGTGGAAACCCGGAATAACCGGTGTGATGGCTGCGGGAGATGTTACTTGCCGAACCTGCTCGACTGCAATGTCAACCAATGGGGCTCCGTCCGTTGCTGGCATTGACTACCCGGTCTGCGGGAGTAGAGGAATTTCAACCCTAGGATGTCCCGCCTTGCAGTCCCACCTGGACTTTCACTGGTTGGAACACCTTCCCTGCCTCACACCCGCATCACAGCCGGGGACGCCACGTCATTCAGCGCTGCCGCTGCATGGTCCAGAGCGTTGCACTAATTGGCCACGATGCCTTCAAGGGGCGCGACGGTACGTGCCCGGCTGCCTTTCGATCACATGGAAACGCCCCGGACCAGCGTGGTCCGGGGCTTGCGTGGGCGTCTGCTAGCGTCCGATGCAGACGGTGAGATCCAAATAAATATCGTTATCAGCGACAAAGCGATCCTGGAGGTAGCGGGCGAGGCTCGCGTCCGTAGCGGTGTGAACGCTTTGAGCGATCGCTCCTCGCAGCAGCGCCTGGGTGTCGGTGGATTTGACGACATCCAGCGGCGCCCACCCGCGATGACCGCCGGTAAGACGTTCTATGTCCGTGCGGAAAGAGCGCTTGTGGTCGTCGCGGACAGTAGCGCGCATGGTGAACGGGATAAAGGGAGTGGGCAATGAGGTCCTTTCACGAGGCAGCCGGTTGTCGACGCGCCGGTTAGAACAAGACCGCCGCTGCCCCCGCTATTCCCCCGAAGCAGCCAAGGAGTCCAGCATCACGGCGCCGGGATGGCACCTCCGCTATCGGCCATGGGCCACTCTGCAGGGCGGGAGCTGATAGCGGATCTTATGTAAAGCTTCCACCAATTTGGTCTGTCCTCGGGCATACGAAATCCCAACCGCTTTAGGTCAACTTCGGGAGCGAGGAGACTGATGGCCAAAGACGGAGCCGCCGCTCAGGGCGCGAAAGCGCTCCCTAAGAAGGCGCCGGTGGGCCTGCTGGCCGCGCGGCGGGCCTTTGACATAGTGGGCTCGCTCTTGCTGGGGTCGCTGACCGGGCTCGGCGGCGGCGTGGTGCGGGACCTGATCATCGGCGTTACCCCGATGCCTTTCACCCAGCCGGTGTACCTGGTCCCGCCGGTGGCCGCTGCACTGCTGGTCTACTTTTTCGCACGCCGTGTCCAGCGGTTCCCGCGGACACTGCTGATCTTTGACGCCGGCGGCCTGGCACTGTTCTGTACTGCCGGAGCAGTCACGGCCCTGGACGCGGGCATCAACCCCGTTTCGGCCGCCCTGCTGGGCGTCACCACAGGGGTCGGCGGGGGGTTGCTGCGTGACGTCGTCGCAAACCGGGCAAGACCTAGCAGGTGGGACCGGCCCGGCGTAGGTTGGGGGGCAGGGCAGGACGCTCGAGCCGGACGAAAGGAGACCTTGTGGCCGCGACCGAACAGATATTGCAACACTACGAGTCAATCCGCCCGGAACAGGAGGACTTCTACAAGGACCTCCACCAAAACCCTGAGCTCTCACACCAAGAACACCGCACCGCCGCCAACGTGGCGCGCAGCATGAGTTCCTACGGCTTCCAAACGGAGACCGGTATCGGGGGAACAGGAGTCACTGCGGTGCTGCACAACGGCAACGGGCCAACGGTTTTACTCCGGGCCGACATGGACGCCCTGCCCCTGCAGGAACGGACCGGCGCAGACTACGCAAGCACCATCACAGCCCAGGACCAGGGCGGGGACCGTGTGCCCGTCATGCACGCCTGCGGACACGACGTTCACGTCGCATGCCTGCTGGGCGCCTCCAGACTGCTCGCCGAGCACCAGGACAAGTGGCGAGGCACCCTCGTTGCCCTGTTCCAGCCAGCCGAGGAAACCGGCGACGGCGCCCGCGGCATGCTCGCCGACGCTCTCCTTGATCGCATCCCCCCGCCCGACGTCGCACTCGCCCAGCACGTGCTGCCCGGAGTCTCGGGCCACGTCGCCACCCGGTCCGGCCCGGTCTTATCCAGCGCCGACAGCCTCCGCATCACAGTCCACGGCCGCGGCGGCCACGGCTCAATGCCGCAGAACACTATTGATCCTGTCGTGCTGGCCGCCATGATCGTCCTTCGCCTGCAGGCAATCATTTCCCGCGAAACCCCGCCCACCGAACCTGCCGTCCTCACCGTCGGGAGCCTTCACGCCGGAACCAAGAGCAACATCATCCCCGACCAGGCGGTCATGGAACTGAACCTGCGCACCTACACCGACGCCACCCGGCAGCGGATTCTCGACTCTGTCCGACGTGCCGTCCAAGCCGAGTGCGCCGCCAGCGGCTCCCCCAAAGAACCGGACTTCGAAACCTTCGACAGTTTTCCGCTCACCGTCAACGACGAGGCAACAACCGCTCGCGTAGCCGGGGCCTTCAGCACCTACTTCGGCGACCGGGCCGGCAGCCTCGAGCTCCAGACCGCCAGCGAGGACTTTAGCGATATTCCGCGGACCGGCAACATCCCCTACACCTACTGGGGCATCGGCGGAACGGACCCGCAGACCTACAGGGCCGCCGTACGGGACGGCCGGGTGCTGGATGACGTTCCGGCCAACCACTCGCCGATGTTCCTGCCCGTCCTCCAGCCGACCCTAAAGACCGGAACCGAAGCCCTCGTCGCCGCAGCCCTGGCCTGGCTGGGCCTGGATAATTCACCACCGGCCAACGCGACGGCCTCCTAATCAGACGAGGACGGGACAGCCGCGTCCGTGGCAGATGTTGCGTATTCAATAAACCGTCCAATCCCCCGTCGGCCCTGACAGCAAGACCCAAAACACCAGCACCAACCCCGGGCACAGAACTGCGGCTTGCCTGCATTTCGCAAGACGGGAAGAATGCGTTCACAACACCGGAAGTCTGTCACTACCGCAGTCTGTGAGTCTGCCTACGCCGCCGATAGCCGTGACAATGACAAGCCGCCGCTCAGAAGGGGCTACGAAGGCACGTTAGGGTGGGCACTCATCAAAGAATCTCGGGGGCATTTTGTGTTCCAGGCAGTGAGTAACGCCGCAGTCCCGCTGAAGCCGCGGCTGGGTTTCTGGCCGCTTACTCGCGGCCGGGCGCCGAGACGGTAGCGGGTGTGTGTTCGATGACGAGCGTGCTGCGTTGGCTTCCTGGTGTTACCAGGCGGGCATTGCGTTCGTCGTTGCCGGTTGCGCGCCATTCGGCGATGGCGGCGTCGTTGTCGAATCTTAGGTGCCGGGCGGTGAGCCGGCGCAGGCGTTCGCCCTGTTCGAGTTCCACGAACCAGGTTTCATCCAGGAGGGATGCGACCTCGTTCCATGGGGCCTCGTCTAAGAGCAGGTAGTTGCCTTCGGTGATGATCAGGCGTGTTTCCGGCGGGACGGCGATGGCCCCGGCGATCGCGTCGTTGACTTCGCGGCGGAACATCGGCGCGAAGGTCTCCCGCGAGGTCTCTGAGCGTAGCCGGCGGAGCAACGCGACGTACCCGGCACCGTCGAAGGTCTCGGGAGCGCCCTTGCGGTGCTCCATCCCGCGGGACTCGAGCAGCGACTGCGCCAGGTGATATCCGTCCATGGGGACCAGGGCGACCTGCCCGGGATGGTTGGTGAGCAGGTGCTCCAGCAGCCATTCGGAGATGGTGGATTTGCCGGCACCGGGCGCCCCGGCTATTCCGAGCAGGCACCGTCGTCGCCGCTGGAGCAGCGCTTCAGCCCGGGCGAGGAGCTGCTGCTGGCCTGATTCGTCCCAGCGCAGGTATGGAGGGGTGTTCATCGCTTCTCCTTTCCGGCTCTCGCCTGGACCAGGACAGGAGGTTGCCCGGTGTTCTACGGCATCACGTTACATTGGCGTGGACAAGGTCCACACAACCTTTGCCGGACAAACGCCCGCCCAACTCTCTCCGGCCAAGAAAAAGAACGAATCGAGGACCAGAAATCTCCCAGAAACTTCCCTCAGGTCATGCCGTCACCACAACTCCGGGACACGAATAGGCACAAGGCCGACCAGGTCCGACACAAACAGCAAGACGGGAGGCCCGAGTGATCCCAAGTCGCAGCAGGTCATGCAGTTCCAAGCGCTCCCGCCCATGAAGGAGCAAGCAGCACCGCTGTCCAAGTCCAGGGAAGGAGCCGCCAGACCAGCCGCCGCCAACAAAAATGGGCCCCACAGGGGCCCATAAAGGAGATTTGTACACATTCAGAAGCCCACAAGCCCCTGAACAGGGAAAACACGTGCCCGAGGTGGGACTCGAACTGCATTCCCTCCCCCACAAACACTGGGAACTCCCGGTAACATGCGGAATCCGGCCCGAACCGACCCACATACGCCCCGATGCGAAGCCCAAAATGTGCACAATGTACACACCCCAATTTCATCGCTTCCAGCGCCCTGAGCCTGCACACCGTATCCCGGCACGCAGGGATACGGCACTTCTTTGTGCTGACAAAATTCGTCTCCCTTGAAATCGGGATGATCACCATGATCACCATGATCA
>NZ_AZSB01000470.1:0-33300 GCF_000520575.1 Arthrobacter sp. I3 | reverse complement strand
CTTCCTGTGCAAGCCACAGGATGCATCCGTCCTTCGTCACGGCTTCTACCCTGCCCCGGTCAATGAACTTCCCGCTTTCATGAACGTCGACGCTCAGTCCTTCCAGTAGTGTCCACTCGGCAGCTTGCCCCGTCTTGGAAGCGACAGGCATGTCGCTGCCGCTTTGGCTGGCTGTTTCCACGTATCCGCCACCGGGCCTTCCTACCACGCCTGTTTCTCTCTCGTTAGGCCAAACGGGACCTCGTCGTTGAGGGCGACGGTAAAGCGACCGGGTGCCTCATGAGTGACCATGATTCCGCGGATACCTTCGGTCATGGCTTTATTCTGCGTGAGCTTTACGGCGTGGTTGAGCTCGCGCTCGAGCATGTCCCTGCTGGCTGCGGTGATCGTGATGGGATGGTCATGGGTGACTTCGTTCATGGAGTTCCTTTCCTCGGGCTGTGGCTGAGTGATTCCGGGTTGACAAATCAAACTTCTTCGAGCCAGCTCGCCCAGTTCCCGGCGTGTTGGCTGGGACCCATCATTCGGGCCCTTCCGCGATCCACTGGCGGCGTTTCGTGAACCGTGGGCTTCCCGCAAACGGTCTATCCGGAATGAAAGGCATCGGCGCAGACCCGGGTTCGCTAACGGACGGAAGATGGTTACGGTGCCGGGACGGCGGGCCGGTTAGTGTGAGTTTGCCGTCGTCGCTGATCGACCTGCCTTGTACTCGATGTGGAAGCCGGCGATAACGTGCATATTCCTTTGTCCCCCCTCGGAGTTACCTGTGCCGTCGCCAACGACACACTTACCACCAGACGCCCACCGGCACACAAGAATAAGTGGTCCCGGACGACCCAGCCCGGGACCGTTTGACCACCCCCTTGGCAGAGGATCACCACATATCAGCTTTCCCGACCGCGACCCTTGATTCGAGTGATGGGCGCTTTGTCTTCCGGAGGTAGTACGGCACCGGCCTTTGGGGACCTTTGAGTTCATGATCACCGGGGATATGGTCACCCGCGGCAAGTCCCCCCGAGCCCTACTTGATGGCGGCGGAGCGGCTGAGACGCGACATTGATGGTTTGTCGCTGGACCGGATCATGGCCATTGAAGACTCCCTTCCCGGAATCTCGCCTGCCAGCGGGCCAGCGCAGTCACCCTGGGCGTTCCCAACATGGTGTCGCTGCCCGAAAGTGCAGGCGTTACACTCTGGCCAACTCTTGAAAGCAGAACACCGACCTCCGGTCCCTGATTGCATCGAGCGCGCCGGTACCTGTTCTTTAGTATCGCTGGGGCCGCGCCGGCATTCCAGGGGCATCTGCAGATGGTTGCCCCGACGCAGCCAACTCGCCTGCTGCAACGCGCAGCGCCTCCGGCAAATTAGCGGACTTGAAGGCGCCGCTTGGGCTCGCCTCAACCCAGACATGGCGGGTTTCAACCGTTGCTGCGACGGTGCCGCTGCAGAGGACAGTGGTGCCGAACGTGAAAGACGACCGGCCGACGTCGGACACCCACGAGTCGAGTGTCACGGCGTCATCCTGCCGGATGGAAGCGGCATAGCTGGCCGAAGAGTTCACCACCGGCAAGCCGCGGCCCGCGGCCAGGATACGGCTCAGGGGCATGTACCGTTGGGCCAGCCACTCAGAAAAGCTCTGCTCGTGCCAGCGGAAAACGGCGGCAAAGTAGATCACCAGGGCAGAATCAACGTCGCCCAGGGCCACATGGTGCTGTCTGGTGTGTACCGGTTTCACTGTGATCCCCTTTGGACGCGACTCATCGCCGCATTGCAGAAAGAGGGTGGCCACGTTGGCGCGGCCACCCTCGTGCAGGACGACTTACCGGAAAGCGGGGACACCGGTGAGCTTGCTGCCGAGGATGAGGGTGTGGATTTCGTCGGTGCCCTCGTAGGTGCGCACGGATTCCAGGTTGTTCGCGTGGCGCAGGGGTGAGTAGTCCAGCGTGATGCCGTTGCCGCCGAGGATGGTGCGGGCCTCACGGGCGATCTTGATGGCCTCGCGGCAGTTGTTCAGTTTGCCGACTGAGATCTGGTCTGTCTGCAGGGTGCCGGCGTCTTTTTTGCGGCCCAGGTGCAGGGCGAGCAGGAAGCCCTTGTTGATCTCCAGGGCCATGTCCACCAGCTTTTGCTGGGTCAGCTGGTACCCGGCCAGCGGTTTGTCGAACTGCATCCGGCCCTTTGAATAGTCCAGGGCGGCCTCGAACGCGTCTCGGGCCGCGCCCATGGCGCCCCAGACGATCCCGTAGCGGGCCTCGTTCAGGCAGGAGAAGGGGCCCTTAAGCCCGGTGACATTCGGCAGCACCGCGGACTCGGGCAGGCGCACGTCGGTCAGTTCGATGTCGCACTGGATGGAGGCGCGCATCGACAGCTTCGGTTCGATCGGGGTGGCAGTGAATCCCGGGGTCGAGGTGGGCACAACGAAGCCGCGCACTCCCTCGTCGGTCTGGGCCCAGATGACCGCGACCTGGGCCACGGAGGCCAGGCCGATCCAGCGCTTGGCGCCGTTGAGCACCCAGTCAACGCCATCACGGCGCGCGAAGGTCGTCATGCTGCCCGGGTCCGACCCCGCGGTGGGTTCGGTCAGCCCGAAGCAGCCGATGGCCTCACCTTTGGCCATTGCCGGCAGCCACTCCTGTTTCTGCTCCTCGGAGCCGTGTTTGTAGATCGCGCTCATGGCCAGTGAACCCTGCACAGAAACGAACGTGCGCAGCCCGGAATCCCCGGCTTCCAGCTCCGCACCCGCCAGGCCGTACTCGACGGCGGAACGGCCGGCGCAGCCATACCCCTTCAGGTGCATGCCCAGCACGCCGAGCTTGGCCAGTTCCGGGACGATCTCGAGCGGGAACACGGCCTTTTCGTACCAGCCGGCGATGTTCGGCTTGATCTCACTGTCCACGAAGGACCGCACGGAATCCCGGAGCGCACGCTCTTCGGCCGTGAGGAGGGAATCAAAGTCAATCAGGTCGCTGATATCAGACATTGTTGGTGCCTTTCATGGTGGTGTGGAAGGTGGCCGTGCCACCGGACAAGACGCCCGTTTCGCCTGCTGTTCCCTCAAAATAGACGCGACCTTCCTGGCTTGCTGAGGAGATCCGGAGCTTCTGGCCGGGCAGTACCGGGGCGGAGAGGCGCACCTCGAGCTCCCGCAGGTCGGCAGGATGGGCGCCAACCTGTTCAGCAATTTCCCTGGCGGCGATGCCCAGTGTGCAGAGGCCATGGAGGATGGGACGGCCGAAGCCGTTGGCGTCGGCCACCGCGGGATCGATGTGTACCGGATGCCGGTCACCGGTCAGGCGGTACAGGACTGCCAGGTTCGGGGTGGTCTGGAACTCGGTCGAGTGCGTCGGTTCGGGGCGTTCTGCCGTGGGCGAGGAGGGGCCGCGGTCGCCGCCCCAGCCACCGACGCCCGGCAGGAAGATGTTGTACGTCGCGGTAAAGAATTCCGAGGTCGCCTCGATCTCCACGATTGACGCCTTGCCCTTGTCGTAGACATTGGCCACGCGACCGCTCATGACGATAGAGCCCGACGGCGGCAGCGGCTTATGCACAACGAGCCGCTGGGAGGCATGCAGGGAGCGTTTGGGGTCGTAGGCGCCGAGCCTGCCGGCGGCCTCGACGGCCCAGAGGCCCAGGGCGCAGGCGTAGGTGGGCAGGGTGCGCAGGTCCCGTTCGTAGACGAGGTCAAGGTCATCGGGAGCGGCACCGACCGCCAACGCATAGAGGATGACGGCCGTATCGTCGTAGGTCGCAGTGTGCTCGCCGAGGTCGGTGCCGGCCAGATCTGCAAGTGAAAGGGTCAGGGTGCTGCTCATCGGTAGGCTGCCTCTCCAATGGTGATTGTTAGGTATGTCGGGCTTTGGCGTGCCGGATGGCCTGGGCCCGGGCGGGGGAATCGAGCAAGTCTTTCCGCCGTTGCTGCCACATTGCCTCGTCGTAGTGGCCGGAGTCGAGCGAGTTTAGGAGTTCGCGGGTGATGGCCAACGCGTCGAGATGGTCCGGCGACAAGGCGGCCAATGCCTGCGCCGCGTGCTCTAGCGCTGTCCCGGTGGGGACCACTTTGCTGAACAGCCGGGCCTCGACGGCGTCGGCTGAGTCAAAGCGTTCGCCCAGCAGGAGCATGCGACGTACGGAGTCACGGGGGTAGTTGCCGGCCAGCCAGGCGATGGCCCGGGGGCTGTAGAGCAGGCCGAGCCGGACGGCGGGGACCTGGAGGAAACTCCCCGCCCCGGCAATGCGGAGGTCGCAGGCGAGTGCGAGATGAGCTCCGGCACCAATGCAGGGCCCTTCAATCGCCGCCACCACCGGTATCCGGCTGGCCGTGATCGCCTCCGCGGCGCGTTCCACCGCGTCGTCGAATTCGATGTCCCGGCTTGTGCCCGTCAGGTTGCCGAAGTCCGCTCCTGCGCTGAAAGCGCCGCCCGATCCGGAGATGACGACTCCGGTGGCTCCCTCAAGACCTTCTGTGAGGGCCTTCGACAGCTCGGCGAGCAGCTCGAAGGACAAGGCGTTCCTGCGCTCCGGTGCGTCCAGGACCAGCGACACCACATCCCCGATCCGCTCCTTGGCCACGTACCGGGTCATGGCGTCGGCGCCGCCGTACGGCTCCAGCGGGACACCACGGCCAGACGGTCGAAGCCGATCGCTTCCTCGAGATCCTCGGAGATGTCGAGCAGCAGCTGCTCTGCTCCTGCGGCCACCACCAACTGGGCCCCCACGGGCAGGCCATCCGCGAACCCGCAGGGAACGGAAGCGGCAGCCACACCGGCGACGTTGAAGGGAACGGCGAACGGGAAAGGCCCCCACAGCTGGTCGACCTTCTGCCCGTCGATTTGCGACGGACGCTCACCCAGTGAAAACGACGGAACCGCCGTCGCAGGTGTGAGGACCACGTCGTACCGTGTGAAGAGCGCCGCGATCCGCTGCCGGTACAGCGGCAGCAGATCGTGGGCCCGGGTCACAGCGGCGGGATCCAGGGCGAGGGCTGCCCTGAGGGAGGACCGTTCATACCTGGTCAGCTGGTCCGCGTGGCGGACCAGCAGGTGACCGCGTTCGCGGTGTTCGTCCTCAAGGACGAGCGGGCCGAACACGTCGTTCCAGCCCTCGAGCGGAAGATCGGTGGGGATGACCTCGTGCCCCAGTGCGGACAGCTGCCGGGCCACGGCCTCCAGGGCCTGTGCCACGCCGGGGTCGACAGGCATGCCTTCGGGCCGGGCACAATACGCGACCCGCAGTTTGGGCACTGCCCCTCTGGAGTAGTCGCGGCCGGCGAGTACGCCCAACAGCGGCCTGGCATCGGCCACCGTGCTGGTCATCGGTCCGGCACCGACGAAGTCGGTCATGGCCCGGAAACCCTTCTCGTCCGGGCACAGCCCGGACGAGGTCTTGAGGCCGTAGACGCCGCAGAAGGCAGCGGGAATGCGGATTGACCCGCCGCCGTCGGACCCGACAGCTACTGCCGACAGCCGGGCGGCCACGGCGCTTGCTGAACCGCCGCTGGAACCGCCAGGCGTTTTGGTGGCGTCCCAGGGGTTGCCCGTGTCCGGGCCGAGCAGGTTGTCGCTGGTGGCGGACTGCCCGAACTCGGCGGTGTTTGTCTTGCCGGTGAACACGCTGCCGGCGGCCCGGAGGCGGCGAACCACGCCGGAGTCGGACTTGGCCACGACGTCGCGGTACACAACGGAACCGAGCGACGTCGGAACGCCGGCCACGTGGAAGGCATCCTTGACGGCAACCGGGATGCCCGTGAGGGCGCCGGCCGGCTCGGCTGCCGCGAACTGGCGCTCGGCCTCCGCCGCCTGGGCCAGCGCAATGTCGGACATAACGGTGACGAAGGCGTGAAGCTCCTGATCGACCTCGTCGATCCTTTCGAGGAAAGCCGTGGTGACCTCGACGGGGCTCAGCTCACGCCGCCGATAAGCAGTGCCCAGCTCCGCCACGGTGAGATTGATCAACTCATCCATGAGGGTGCACACCTCCGCTCACGCCGTACACTTCACCGGTAATGTAGCCGGACTGGTCGGAGGCAAGGAAGGCCACGAGGCCGGCAACGTCCTCAGGCTGGCCGATACGGCCCACCTTGGAGCGGTTCTCGGCGTAGCCGGAGAAGAACTCCTCCGGGTAGATCTTCCGCAGGAAGTCGTTATAGATCAGGCCGGGCGTGACCGCGTTGGCGCGGACGCCGTACTTTCCGTTCTCGGCGGCGGTGACGCGGGTCAGGGCCAGCACACCGGCCTTCGCAGCAGAGTAGGCTGCGCCGTGTTCAGTGGAGGTCTCGTAGGCGGCGATGGAGCTGATGTTGACGATCGCCCCGCTGCCGGCCTTGATCATGTGCGGCAGCGCGTAGCGCGTGCAGAGGAAGGTGCCGGTGAGGTCCACGTCGAGGCACTTCTGCCAGGTCTCGAGTGACATCTCAGCGACCGGCTCTATTTTCGACCAGCCCGCGTTGTTCACCAGGACGTCGATGCGCCCGCGCTGGTCCATGACCGTCTGAATGGCCGCCTGAACTGCAGCCTCGTCGGTGACATCCAGCGGAACGGCCAGGAAGTCCCGGCCGTGCTTTTCGGCAAGCCGCCCGGCTGATTCCTTGCAGCGGCGTTCGTGGGCGTCGGTGACCACAACGTCGTAGCCGTCCGCGGCCAGGCGCTCCGTGATGGCCGCGCCGATGCCGGCTCCAGCCGCTGCGGTGACGATTGCTACTTTCCTGGGTTCAATCATTTCTTCTCCTCAAAAGTTTGGGTGTGCCGGCTGGTGGTGCCATTATCTGGTGATGGTTAATGACGTCCGGCGATCGTTCCGAGCAGGACCTGCGTCACAGCCGAGGGGTTGTCAACGTTCATGAGGTGACCGGCGTTCGGCACCTCCCGGTACGTGACGTCGGACAAATTATCGACGATGATCCGGGCCGCTTTGGCCGGGCAGAACGCATCATGGTCTGCGCCGACAACATCTACGTGGATGGTGATATCGGCGAGCCTCGGAGTCAGTGGTGACTCGTTGAGGGCGGCCATGGCGCGCGAGGCGTTTATGTAACCGGACCCGTCGCCAATGGCCGCGAGCCGTGCTTCTGTGATGTCGTCCAGTTGATCGGTTGCGGTGAACAGCGCGGCCGCGGTATCGCTTCGAATGGCATCCCGGAATTCCGGGGATGCCGTGTCGCCCGCAATCTCGATGCGGTTGAGATAGAACTGGACAGCGCTGCGACCCACCAGGGATGAGGTGCCCAGGACTACGGTCCGGCGCACCAGGTCGGGCCGTTCGGCGGCCGCCCACAGGGCAATGGTTCCACCGAGGGAGAAACCTACGACCACGGCCGGGCCGGTGACCTGTTCGAGGAACCTGATCAGGTCCAGCCCGAGCTGCTCCAGCGTGCCGGCGCCCTCGCCGGCGGTGGTGGCGCCATGACCGCGAAGGTCGTAGGCGAACGTGTGCAGGCCGGGCAGGTCAGCCTGTGTGCCGCTCCAGCTGTCCCGTCCTTCGGCGAGTCCGTGGATCAGGATCACGGGGCCTACTCCGCTCTCGGGGTCACCTGCTTCCGAGTACGCCACCTTGATGTCGTTGATGGCAACTATCTTCATGTGCACTCCTGAAGGTTGTCTCGCGGTACGCTCCGCTGCGTCAAAGGGGCGAGTGTTCGTGGCTGTAATTTCAGCCACATCTTCATCATGAGCAGTGCGAGTCGGCAAGTCAAGAGGGTGATGTCGCTTTTTTAAAATACATACGAGTAGTGTGCTCGATATACTCGCAAAAGCCTTGGCCGGATGAGATCCGACGGACGCAAAGGAAGACCAGTGCCAGCTGCACCCACGACGCCCAAGGGGCGGCGCACCCGAGATCAGCTTGTAACCGCCGGGCGGGCGGTTTTCGCCCGGGACGGCTACGTCAACGCACGGATGGGCGACGTTGCGACCGAGGCCGGCATCTCGATGGGCGGTCTCTACCGGTACTTCGAAAACAAGGAAGACCTCTTTGCCCAGGTCATCGAGGACCTTCACGAGCAGCTCTTCGAGGCCAGCGCCTCACGGGAGCACAATTTCCGCGACGATCCCTACCAGTCCCTACTGGCATCGAACCACGGGTATCTGGAGATCTATAGCGAGAACCGTGACCTCATGCGGGCCTTCATCCAGGCCGCCCACGTGGAAAAGCGGTTCCAGGACATCTGGTGGCACATGCGCAACCGTCATGTCGAACGCTTCGTCGGGGCATTGTCGCGGTCCCATGGGATTACGGAGATCGACGGCGTGAAGGTCCAGCTCCATGTCGAGTCCATGGCGTGCATGGCCGAGCAGTCGGCCTACATCTGGTTTGCCCAGGACGACCTGCACGATGGCGCGGTCTCCCTTGACGACGCGGCTCGGTCCATCACCCACTGCTGGTACACCACCTTCTTTCCGCCCCGGGCCGGCTAGGCGCCCGCGCCGAATAATCAGGCAGCACTGCGCGCAGAACGCCTATGGAGTGGGCCGTTTCTCCGTTTTGACTTTTGCGCGCCTCCAGTCCGGCCGGCCCGCCTGCTCGGGCCCGTCCGTGCATGCCCGCTCCGAGCGCTTCGCTCATTCGTGCCCGCCGGCCCCTGGCAGACTTCCCCTTTCTTCAAGGACTTGAAGGCCTTCGATGTATGTAAGAAAAAAGCGACATCACCCTCTTGACCGTGATTGAGATCCACGTCATAGTGGAGGAACAACAGCTGAGCCGCGATCGCAAAGGGCCGCCGCTCAGGCAACGATCTGTCTCTTGAAAAGGAGTCGTTATGCCCACTTCCGAACTGGTTGGACGTGCTACGAATACTCCTGTGTCGGGAGGACTGGGAACGGACGAAGCAATGACCGGGATCTGGGATGACTTCCTGACGCTGCTGTCCCGGGATCCCCGGGCCACCGCGGTGCTGGATGACCGCGGTAACCGCATGACCCGCAGCGAGCTGCAGGCGTTGTCCGCTGACATCGCTGAGGAAATACTGGCGAGGGGACTCGTCGCCGGGGACGTCGTGATCATCTGCATGCCGAACTGGACCGAGTGGCTCGCCGTCTACCTGGCGGCGCTCCGCACGGGCTTGGTTCCGGGCACGTTGCCCGTCACCTCGGACCCCGGTTCCATCGCCTATGTGAGCAACCTTGTCGGTGCCCGGGCCGTCTTCCTTCCCGCAGCCCACCGCGGGCGGTCGTTCCGCGATGAGATCGGCCAACTCGCCGACAGCGTGGGCCGCCGGCTCGAGGTCATGCTCTCCGTCGGCGACCAAAGTGGGCGCCACTGGCAGACCATCGAGGGACCCGAGCCGGTACTGCCTGACTATCCGGTTGGCATGGCCCACATCCTGTTTTCCTCGAGCACCACCGGTCAGTCCAAGGCGATCGCCCACTCCGAATCCAGTCTTCGTGCCTACAACCAGGCCGTCATTGACCGGTACGGCGTCACCGATGATCAGTCCATTTTTATGCCCTCGCCGTTGGGCCACAGCACCGGTTTCTGGCACGGGGCGCGCATGTCCATCATGGTGGGGGCGCCCCTGGTCCTCCAGGAGCGCTGGGAACCGCAGCGGGCACTGGAGTTGGTCAGCGAAAATAGTTGCGGCATCACCGTTGCGGCCACGCCGTTCCTTACCGACCTTGTTAAGGCAGAATGGCATGCCGAAACTCCCAAGCTGCAGGGCATGCGGGCCTTCCTTTGCGGAGGCGCCCCCATTCCGCCGTCCTTGATCGAGAAAGCCCAACTGGAGATACCGGACACTCGCATCTGCTCGATTTGGGCGATGAGCGAAGGCGGAGCGACGTCAAGCCTGCTCGAAGACTCCGTGGACTTAGTGGCGAACACCTGCGGCCGGGTGATGGCGGGCACTGAACTGGAAATCATCAAAGAAGGTGTGACTGCGCCCCGTGGCTCCGAAGGCGAGATCGTGATGAAGGCCCCGTCGTTGTTCCTGGGATACATCAACCAGAAAGAGATGTACGAGAAGTCCTTTACCGCGGACGGTTACTTCCGTACCGGCGACGTCGGCATTGTGGACGACAACGGCTACCTGAAAATCACTGGCCGCCTCAAAGACATCATCATCCGCGGCGGGGTCAACATCTCTCCCGTCGAAATCGAAGGCGCCCTGGCCAGCCACGACAAGATCGCCCGCATCGCGGTGGTGGGGCAACCCGACGACCGCATGGGTGAGCGTATTTGTGCCGTTATCCAGCCGGCCGGAACCCCGCCGAGCTTCGAGGAACTCCTGAATTGGCTGCAGGAACGCCACGTTCCCCGGCGGCTGTGGCCAGAGTCGATGCGCATTGTCGAGTCCATGCCGGCGACCCCTGCGGGAAAGATCCGCAAAAACGTGCTCCGTCAGAACCTCTTCGGTCTTTCCTGACCAAGGGTTCCATGGTGAGCGGTCAGCTGTACCGTTCGCCTCCTGTGTGACTGGCGTCTTCGCCGCATCCATCTTCGCCGTTGAAAGGCAATCACCATGGCATCAACGCAGCAAACCGGTTTCGGCAACAAGCAGCAAAAGCGTGCTTTCATCGCCAGCCTTGTTGGTACTACCGTCGAGTGGTTCGACTTCTTCATCTACGCCACGGCCGCGAGCCTGGTCTTCTCCACGATCTTCTTCCCGGGCTTCGGGTCCAACACGGCCCTGCTGGCCTCTTTCGCCACGCTGGGCGTCGCGTTCCTGGCCCGGCCCGTCGGTGCCTTTATTTTCGGCCACCTCGGGGACCGGCTCGGACGCCGGACCACCCTCATCACCACACTAACGCTGATGGGCCTGGCAACCGGCCTCATCGGCGTCCTGCCCACCTGGGCGGAGATCGGCATCTGGGCGCCAATCCTGCTGACCATCCTGCGGTTCATACAGGGCGTTGCCGTTGGCGGCGAGTGGAGCGGCGCCGTGCTCATGAGCGTCGAGAACGCCCCGAAATCGAGGGCACGCTTTTATGGCTCGGCTCCCCAGATCGCAAGTCCGCTTGCGCTGGTCCTTGCCACCATCGTCATGTACTTCGTGGCCAAACTCCCCAGCGACCAACTGTTGGCTTGGGGCTGGCGAATTCCCTTCCTTGCCGGCTTCGTCCTCGTCATCATCGGAATGATCATCAGAGTTGGCGTCCAGGAATCGCAGGAGTTCGAGGAGCTCAAAGAAGCCAGCGCCGTGAAGACCAACCCGATTATGACCGTAATCAGGCGTATGCCGGTCCGGGTGCTCATCGGCATCGGACTCCAGGCCAGCGTCATCGTGCTCTTCTATCTGATCACCACCTACATGCTTTCCATGGCCACACAGCGCCACGGCCTGGAGCGTAGCGACACGCTGATGATCCTACTGATCGCCGCCTCCGTGGACCTGGTGGCAATCGTTGTGGTCGGCATCCTTGCCGACAAGATCAACCCGTGGAAGATCTTCATGGTGGGCGTGACCTTCACCCTGCTTTTCGCGGTTCCCTTGTTCTTCCTGTTCGATACCGGCAACGCTGTTTTGATGACTCTGGCGTTCACCTTCGCCCTCGTCCTGGGCCACGCCAGCGTCTACGCCGTGGTTTCCAGCATGACCTTCGACCTGTTCCCCACTGAAGTGCGGTACAGCGGCGTGGCCCTCTGTAGTGCCTTCGCCGGTGTTGCCTGGGCTGCCTCCACGCCCCTGATGGCCGCCACCCTGGTGCCCACGAACGGAACCGCCCACTGGTGGCCGCTGGCAGCCATGATCATCCTCGCGTCCGTCGTCTCCCTGGTGTGCGGGCTGGCAGCGCGCAGATACAAAACGGATGTCGACGACGAACCGCAACCCGCCGTCGTCGTATCCGCCCAGAGGCCAGGTACAGTCCGCACGAACGTCGGCTGAGATTCCTCGCAGACCGCCCTCACCACCATTCCAGGAGCCCCCACCGTGTCAACACTTACAGAAGAGCAGCTCTCCCTCGCAGAATCCGTCCGTGACTTTTGCCGCAAAGAAGTGGGGTCCAAGGAACAGCGGGACCTGCTGACCAGCGGCGGCCGTGAGGGACACAGCCTTCAGCTGAACCGCAAGGTGGCTGAGTTCGGTTGGGCGGCGATCAACATGCCGGAGGAATACGGGGGATCCGGCGGAAATCACGTGGACCTCTGTGTTCTGCTGGAGGAACTGGCACGGGGCATGGCGCCCTTGCCGTGGCTCGGCACGAGCCTGATCACCGGCGGCATCTACAACCGCTTCGCCAGCGAGGAGCTCAAGGCGGCCGTCCTCGGGCGGCTGGCGGAAGGCGAAGCCCTGGCCATCGCCATGTCCGAACCCGGGGCGGGCTCGGACGTGGCGGCTGTCTCCTGTCGCGCCGAGCGCACTGCCGACGGCTGGGTGATCAACGGCCAGAAGACGTGGATCACCAACGCCCACCAGGCCGCCAGCATCCTGCTGGTAGCCAGGACGTCCCGCGGCGAGAAACGGCATCACGGCCTCACGATGTTCCACGTGCCAACCGGCGTCAATGGCATGGAGATCCGGGGAATCGAGACCATGAACGGTGCCGAGGTCAACGACGTATTCTTCACGAACTGCGAGATCCCGGCCGACGCTGTCATCGGGGAAGTGGATCAGGGCTGGTACCAGCTCATGGCCGGGTTGGACACGGAGCGGCTCATACTGGCCGCCCAGATGCTCGGGACGGCCGAACGGGCCTTCGACGACTGCCTCAAGTTCGTCACCGAACGGACGCAGTTCGGCAGCCCGGTAGGGTCCTTTCAGGCCATCAAGCACCGGATTGCGGACCTCGCGACGGAGATCGAATGCGCGCGTCTGCTCGTGTACAGCGTTGCCGAGCAGGCGGACTCGCCCCAGCCGGGCACGAACATCTCCCGGCTGTCATCCATGGCCAAGCTCAAAGCATCCGAGGTGGCCAAGACCGCCGCCTTGGAAGGCATGCAAATGATGGGCGGCTACGGCTACTCATCCGAGTTCCCGATGACCCAGCATCTGAGCGCCGCCCTGGGCGCCACCATCTACGGCGGCACCAACGAGATTCAGCGGGAAATCATCGGCCGCTCGTACGGACTATAGACACGGGATCGGCTGGTCCGACCGTGCAGCTGAACCCAATTCTTAAGTAAGGAAAGCCCGTCATGAAAATCGTTGTGTTGGCCAAGCAGGTGCCGGACACCTGGTCGGACCGGAAGATCAATCTGGACACCGGCATGCTGGACCGGGAAGCCTCCGAGCCGGTCCCGGATGAGATCAATGAGCGCGCCTTGGGAGCTGTCCTACAGTTCAAGGACACCAACCCCGACGCCCAGGTGATCATGCTGTCCATGGGCCCGGAGGACACCACCAAAACGCTGCGCAAACTGCTGTCCATGGGGGCCGACTCGGCTGTCTTGATCGCCGATGAAGCACTGGCGGGATCTGACATGGTCCAGACCTCGAGAGTATTGGCCGCTGCTGTGCAGAGGATCGCCCCGGACCTGGTCGTGGCCGGAAACGAAGCCACCGACGGCCGCGGAGGGATGATCCCGGCGATGGTCGCGGAAATCCTCGGCTGGCCGGTCCTGCCAGGGCTGGACGACGTAACTATCACCGACGGGGGTGTCTCCGGCACGGCACAGATCGACGGCGGCTCGCTCCAGCTAAGTTCCGGGCTGCCGGCGGCTGTCTCGCTGACCGAGAAGTCCGCCGAGGCGCGCTTCCCGAATTTCAAGGGCATCATGCAGGCAAAGAAAAAGCCGCTGGAAACCTGGTCCCTGGCCGAGCTGGCCATTCAGGCCGGCCCGGCTGCGGCCCCGGTGCGCTCCGCGATGGTCTCGGCCACGGCCCGCCCCGCTAAGGCTGCCGGCCCGAAAGTCGTCGACGACGGCACCGCCGCCAACATGCTGGCCGAGTTCCTCGTCGCCCAGCGGCTGATCTGACCACTTACATTCACCTCACTTGAGGACCTGGACCACCTAAAGGACACATCATGGGAAACATCGCGGTACTGATCGAAACCACCGGTGACGGTGCGCCGAAGTCGACGTCCGCCGGCCTACTCGGCGCTGCCGCCAGAATGGGCACACCGGTGGCCGTTGCGGTGACAGCCCCCGGCCAGGGTGCGCACTTGGCCGCGAAGCTCGGATCGCTAGGCGCAGCCCACGTCTACCTCGCCGAATCGGACACGGCAGCCGTTGAGCTTGGCACTGCACAGGTCGGAGCCCTCGCTGACGCTGTGCGGGCGTACTCCGCCCAACTGGTGCTGGCCTCGAATACCAATGACTCCAAGTCCGTGGCCGGCCGGCTGGCGATCATCGCCAACGGCTCCGTGGCCGCCGATGCGGTGGGCGTGCGCTACGACGAAGAGGGACAGGAAGCCATCGTTCAGCACTCGGTGTTCGGCGGCGACTTCACCACCGAGTCCACAGTGGAAGGTGGTCTGATGATCATCACCGTTCGCCCGGGCTCAATCGACGCGCGCGCCGAGGCCGTGGCCGACCCCCAGATCAAGACCGCTGCGGTGTCCACCGCCGCTGCCCCTGGGGCGCGGATCGATCACGCGACGGACGCCCCGGCCGAGTCCGACCGGCCGGTGCTGCGGACCGCCCAAGCGGTGGTTTCCGGCGGGCGCGGACTCGGCTCGAAGGAGAACTTCGCCCTGGTCGACGAGCTGGCCGACAGCCTGGGCGCCGCGGTGGGCGCCTCGCGTGCGGCCGTGGACTCCGGCTACGTGTCCCAGTCATTCCAGGTGGGCCAGACCGGCGTCTCCGTGTCTCCGCAACTGTACGTGGCACTGGGAATCTCCGGGGCCATCCAGCACCGAGCCGGCATGCAGACAGCCAAGACGATCATCGCTATTAACAAGGACGAGGACGCACCGATCTTCGACATCGCTGATTTCGGCGTGGTGGGCGACGTCTTCACCGTAGTGCCGCAGCTGATCGACGCGATCGCCGCCCGCCGTAGCTGAGGCCCCGGCACGATTTGCTGGACCTGATTTATCAACCGTCACGAGGTGAGAGGCACGATGACCAACGAGAACAGCGCGGCTGGCACGCCCCGCCGTCAGCGCATGGGCGTCCAGCCTGCGGCATCCCCGGATGCACCGCCTGCCGCTCCCGCGCAGAGGCAGCGCATGGGTGCGGCGCCGTCCGCCGCAGAGCCGTCCACCACCACCCCGCAGGAAGCCGCCACGCCAGCACTGAGGAAGATCCGAATGGGCGCGGCCACGACGCCTGTACCGGCCCCGGAAACAGGCCATGCCAGGGTGGACCCGGCGGCGCCCGCCCGCTCACGCATGGGATCGCCAGTCGCGCCGCCGCCCGCGGTCGTGCCTTCCAGGAACGGCACCGGTTCCCCAGCCGGCACCGCGGCGACCACAACTAAACGGCCCGCCCCTTCCGGTGGAGCTGCCAAGCCGGGCGGACGCCCGCAGTGGGTCAATTCGGTGGCAGTCACCGCCGTCGTGCTGGTGCTGGTGACCGCAGCAGTGCTCGGTGCCCGCTGGCTCCGGACGCTGGAACCCGTGCAGGCGTTCATCGCAACGTACGACGGTCACTCCGCCCAGCCGGACAGTGCACCGGCCGGAGTGCCGGTATGGTTGGGCTGGCAACACTTTTTCAACATATTCTTCATGGTGCTCATCGTCCGGACGGGGCTGCAGGTCCGCAACGAGCGTAAGCCGCCCGGCTACTGGACCGCGAAGAAGGACTCATTCTTTTCGCCGAAGGGCAACACACCAAAGAAGGTGTCCCTGGCCCAGTGGCTGCACCAAAGCCTGGACGTGCTCTGGGTGCTCAACGGCCTGATATTCATCATCCTGCTGTTCGCCACGGGGCAGTGGCTGCGCATTGTGCCGACCAGTTGGGACGTCTTCCCGAACATGCTCTCTACCGGCCTCCAGTACGCCTCCCTGGACTGGCCCACGGAGAACGGGTGGGTCCACTACAACGCGCTGCAGGTCATGACCTACTTCATCACCGTGTTCATCGCCGCTCCGCTGGCCATCATTTCCGGCATCCGGATCTCCACCTGGTGGCCGGAGAAGGCCGCCGCGCTCGGCAAGGCCTACCCGGTGGAGTGGGCCCGGGCCATCCACGTCCCGGTGATGGTCTACTTCGTTACCTTCACCATGATCCACGTGTTCCTGGTGTTCTTCACCGGTGCCCTGCGCAACCTGAATCACATGTTCACCTCCCGGGACGTGGTGGACTGGTGGGGGCTGATCATCTTCCTGGCCTCCCTGCTGGTCATCGCGGCCGCCTGGTTCCTGACCAAACCGCTGTTCACCACACCCATCGCGGGCCGGATGGGCAAGGTCTCCAGGTAGCCCAGGGACACCCATCCACCCGGGGCGCGGAGTCGCCCGAATCGAGAGCCAGAAGGAAACAACATGACAGGAAATACCGCTGCCTCCGCGGAATCCATTACCGAGATCGGCACCAAGCATGTTGACCATGCCGGTTACCGCTTTGCCCTTCTGACGTTGGAGAACGCTGACCACCGCCCGGTAACCATGGGGCCGGCGTCCCTGGCCAACTTCGCGGCCGGGGTACGTGCCCTGGACTTGTCCGGGGTGGATGCGGTGGCCGTGACCGGCACAGGCCCAGTGTTCTGCGCCGGTGCGGACCTGAAGAAAATGACGGAGACCGCCACCCCTGAACAGGCCGAGGACGTGGCACGCCAGGGCCTTGATACCTTCGCCTTGTTGGAGGCGCTTCCCGTGCCCACCTTTGCCTTTCTTAACGGTGCTGCGCTGGGCGGGGGACTGGAACTGGCCCTCCATGCGGGCTACCGCACGGCTGCGGACTCGGTCCGGGCACTGGGCTTTCCCGAAGTGCGGCTGGGCCTGATCCCGGGCTGGGGCGGCATCGCGCGCACGGTGGCTTTGACCGGCCCAGCGCTGGCGGCCCGCCTCATGATTTCGGATTCGCTCGCGGGAAAGAACCTCTCGGCCCGTGCTGCTGCCGAACTGGGCCTGGTTGATGCAGTGCTCCCGGAGGACGGTTTCCTGGCCGCTTCGCTGGATTTCGCTGCCGGTATCCTTGCCGGCACAGCGGCGGGTTCGGCACCGGCCACGGCCGCGCCCGAGTGGACGTCCCCGCTGCCGACCCGCGCAGCAGCTCCGTCTCGCGCCGCTCGCCGCCCGGAGTCCCGGTTCCCGACCGCCGCCGAGCTCGCTGCGCTGGAGGGCATCCGGACCCAGCTCGATTCCCGTCTGCACGGTGCTGCACCGGCACCCTACCGTGCCCTGGAACTCATTGCCGAATCTGCCGACCCCTCCGTAGAGGCCGGTCCGGGCGCGGAAATCCGGGCTTTCGGCGAGCTACTGCTCTCTGACGAGGCCCGCGCCAGCATCTACGCCTTCCACGTGACGCAGTCGCTGGCGAAGAAGCCCGCCGGACGTCCCGCCGTCGAACCCTTGCCGGTGCGTTCTGTGGGCGTCGTCGGGGCCGGGCTGATGGCCAGCCAGCTCGCGCTTGTTTTCGCGCAGCAGCTGCGCGTCCCGGTGCGGATCACGGACTTGTCGCAGGATCGCGTCGATGCCGCCTTGGGTTGGATTGGCGGTCAACTCGATAAGCTCGTGGGCCGCGGCCGCCTAGATGCTGCCGGCGCCGCCGCCATCTGCGCCCTCGTGACCGGCGGTACCGACAAGACAGCGTTCGCCGACTGCGACGTGGTCATCGAGGCGGTCTTCGAGGAGTTGAATGTTAAGCGGGCAGTGTTCGCCGAACTCGAACCGCTCCTCCACCCGGACGCCCTGTTGCTGACCAACACATCCTCGCTGTCCATCGAGGAAATGGGAGCGGGCCTCGCGAATCCCGGCCGGCTGATTGGCTTCCACTTCTTCAACCCCGTGGCCGTGCTGCCCCTGGTGGAAATCATCACCACCCAGAAGACGGACCAGGCCACCCTAGCGACGGCGTTCGAGCTGGCCCGCCGGTTGCGTAAGACGCCCGTGCTCGCCACGGACACGGCAGGCTTCGTGGTCAACCGGGTCCTGACCCGGCTCTTCGGCGAGGTCCTCTCCCTGCTTGACGGCGGCGCCGATCCCGACACCGTGGACCATGCTCTTGACCCGCTGGGGCTGCCCATGACGCCACTGCAGCTGCTGCAGTTCATCGGGCCGGCCGTTCAGCTGCACATCTGCGAGAAGATGCACCAAACATATCCGCGGCGCTTCAGTGTCAGTACCAGCCTCAAAACGATCGTGGCCACCGGACTGCCCGGTTTTCTGGACGACGGCGGCCGCATCTCAGCTGAGGCAACCGCCCTGCTCGCCGCGCCCGTGGCAGCAGATGCCGGTGCTGTCCGGGGCCGGATCCTGGCCGCGCTGGCCGAGGAAGTCACCGCAATGCTGGAAGAGGGCGTGGTAGCCGGTCCGGAGCAGATCAACCTGTGCATGATCCTCGGCGCCAACTACCCCTTCCACACTGGCGGCTTGACCCCGCTGCTGGACAGGGAAACAGGCACAGCGTTCCATCCGGAGCTGCGCGTACCCCTTCCCGCCTCCCGCTAGCCCGCGACCAAGGGCCATAACGCCCCGCAGCTACCAAACTCTTCGCCCGTCACCGTCCAAGGAGAAAAATGAATCGCAGTGCAGATGTCGTCATCGTGGGTGCCGCCCGCACACCCCAAGGCAAGCTGATGGGCCAGCTGGCTTCGTTGTCCGCCGTTGAGCTCGGCGGGGTGGCGATTGCCGGAGCCTTGGACAGGGCCAAGGTCGGCCCCAATGCCGTCGAAGCGGTCATCATGGGACATGTGCTCCAGTCCGGGGCCGGTCAGAATCCTGCCCGGCAGGCTGCCGTCGCCGGGGGCGTTCCGCTCAGCGCCCACGCCGTCACCGTTAATAAGGTGTGCCTGTCCGGGCTGAGCGCCATCATCGAGGCAAGCCGACTGCTGCGGCTCGGAGAAGCCGCGGTGGTGGTCGCCGGCGGGCAGGAATCCATGAGCAACGCCCCGCACCTGCTGCTGGGTTCCCGCGCCGGGCACCTCTACGGCGACGCTGCGCTGATCGACTCCGCCGCCCATGACGGTCTGACCGATGCCTTCGACCATGAGGCCATGGGGCTGGCTACAGACCGTGCCAATCAGGACTTGGGCATCCTTCGCGCCGATCAGGACGAAGCCGCTGCCGGCTCACATCAGCGGGCTGCGGCCGCCCAAGCTGCCGGGCTCTTCGACGCGGAGATCATCCCCGTCAAGGTGCCGCGGCGCCGAGGGGAGGCCGAACTCGCAGACACGGACGAGGGCGTGCGTCCGGACAGCACGGCGGAGTCGCTTGGCAGGCTCAGGCCGGCTTTCTCCCCAACCGGCACGGTTACCGCCGGCAATGCCTCCCCGCTCAACGACGGCGCTGCCGCCGTCGTCCTGACCACCCGGGGCTACGCGGAGACCCATGGCCTCGAGGTCCTTGCGGTGGTCGGCGCGCCGGGACAGACCGCTGGCCCGGACACCTCGCTGCCGGACAAACCAGCCCTCGCCATCGGCAAAGCCCTCAAGACCGCAGGCTGGACCGTGAAGGATCTGGACTTCGTGGAAATTAATGAGGCGTTCGCCTCTGTGGCCCTGCACTCGGCGGAACAGCTGGGTCTCGACATGGAGAAGGTCAACGTCAACGGGGGAGCGATCGCCCTCGGCCATCCCATCGGTGCCTCTGGAGCGCGGGTCGTCGTCTCCGCCGTGCACGAGCTCATTCGCCGCGGCACCGGGAAAGCAGCCGTGGCACTGTGCGGCGGCGGCGGCCAGGGCGAGGCGCTTCTCCTGTCACGCTGAAGACTGGCTCGAAGATCCCGACGACGGCGCTCACCTTGGAGAAGATCGATGCCTGGACCCTTGAACGACTTACGCGTTGTGGAACTCGGCGGCATGGGACCGGTGCCGCATGCCGCGATGGTGCTTGCCGATCTGGGGGCGGACGTTGTGCGCATTGAACGCCCTGCGCCTACCCTCATCCCGGGCATACCGCACGGGGCACAGGACGTGGTTCTGCGGGGTCGACGGCTGGTCACCGCAGACCTCCGTGATCCGGGTGACCACGAACAGGTTCTGCGGTTGATCCGGGACGCGGACGTAGTTCTTGAAGGGTTCCGTCCCGGCGCCGCCGAACGCCTGAACCTGGGTCCGCGGGAGTGCGTGGAGCTCAATCCACGCCTGGTTTATGGGCGGATGACCGGGTGGGGACAAGAAGGTGAGCTGTCTGCCCGGGCCGGCCACGACATTAATTATCTAGCCCTCACCGGTGTCCTCGGAGCCCTTGGCCGGGCGGGGAATCTACCCTGTCCGCCGATGGGCCTGGTGGCCGACGGTGGAGGCGGTTCGATGCTGCTGCTCGTGGGCGTGCTGGCCGCGTTGTGGGAGCGCGAGCGTAGCGGGGTGGGGGACGTCATTGACGCGGCGATGATCGACGGCGTCAGCCTCCTCTCGCAGATGATCTGGACCTTCAAGGCCGCGGGCCAATGGATCGATCAGCGCGGCAGTAACCTCACTGATTCGGGCGCTCCGTTCTACGACACGTACGAGACGTCAGATGGTGGGCTCGTTGCCGTGGGTGCGCTCGAACCCGCCTTCTTCGCAGCGCTTCTGGAGGGACTGGGTTTGGCGGACGCCGGGCTCCCCGATCAGTACGACCGCGAGGGATGGCCCGTTTTGCGTGCACGGTTTACATCCGTCTTTCGGCAGAACACGCGCGACGAATGGGCCGAGACCTTCCGGCACGTCGACGCCTGCGTTAGCCCCGTTTTGTCCTTTGATGAAGCGTCGGAACATCCTCAGCTCAAGAAACGCGGATCCATCGTGACCATCGACGGGGTAGTCCAGTCGGCCCCGGCGCCGCGGTTCGCCCGGCACGGTGGTGTGATGGCCACGCCGCCAAGTGGGGCGGAGGCCTCGCTGCGTGAGGTCGCGGAGGAATGGTCGGTGCCGGTTAGAGTCGTTTCCCGTTGACTCGGCATTTACAACGGGATGCCGGTCCTAGAGCCTTGAATATTTACTCGAGAGCTGCGGGGCGTTTCCGACAAGGCCCCACAGTCCCGCAAGCCGCGGGTTGCGGGACATTTCCGTGAGATTGTTTACTCATCGTCAATGAGTGGCTCGCTGCTATGTATTTCTTCCAGCCAGGTACTTGGCCGCCTTGACGTTGGTCCGAACAATCGGTCATCGAAAATTACCAAAGATACACGCCGAGACCTGGCCCCAATGAGCCAGTCCACGGGCCAGGGGCGGACACACGCAGAGGCGCCCGCGGGACAAGCTGAGAGCCGCCGCATCCATAGGATGGCTGGAGACAATCGATTTCTGTTCGTCGTGCTCGGGTCAGCGATGGCTAATGTTTGCGGTCGTGATCTGTACCGGGAGCCTTCCCTGAGCACTTACTCGGCGAAGGCAGTATTATTCGGCCATGCGTGCATTGTGCAGATAGTGGCCGCAGTGAAGTTGAGAGTTTCCGATTCTGGTCCACAGGTGAGAATGTCCATTGGCCCGAGCTTCCAGCCGTCTTCTGTCTGCGCCGATCCGACCAGCATAACCAAGGCTGCTGTGGAGGCTTTAAGTGCCACGCGTCCGCTGACTCTCTGCACATGTTGGGCTCCCGAGCAGGCTGTCCGATCCGTCATAAAATTTACGGCCGATACTGGTCCGTTGAGTACTTGAACCGCTACTTCGTCCTCGCCCGGGAAAGACACAGATTGACCAAAGGTCAGGATGGCTGTCCCCTCAGGGATAGTCATCTCGATAGTGCCGGGGGTGGCAACGAGAAAGTGCCGGTCGACGCCCGGGAAGGTCGAAAATGGCGCTCCCTCGATGATGCTCGCAACGCTGATTCTCCACCGGAAACTATCCGGACCTGAACCACCCGGGAAGACTGCAACTTCCCGGGTGGTGCCTGCCCCGTTCTTCCAAGGGAGGCGGGGCAGGCGGCCGGTGCGGATGATGGAGCGTGAGGCCATGGGAAGCCGCGAATTCTCTTCTGACGCCTTAGTCACGGGAGCGTTAGGCACGGCGCGGGGAGCCGAGTTCGACGGGTTCTTCGTCGCTGAGGTAGGCGGCCTCCGAGTGTGCGGCGATGTCGATGCCGCGCAGTTCATCGGCTTCATGGACGCGCAGGCCCATGATGACGTTGAGGACCTTGGCGATGACCCAGGTGACGACGAAGGAGTAGGCGAGCACGGCCAGGGTTGCGACCGTCTGGATTCCGAGGAGTTCGAAGCCTCCGCCGTAGAACAGCCCGTTGACCTTGTTGGGTGCGGCGTCGGTGGCGAAGAAGCCGATCAGGAGGGTGCCGAGGATGCCGCCGACCAGGTGGACGCCGACGACGTCGAGTGAGTCGTCGAAGCCCATGCGGAACTTCAGTTCGATGGCCAGGGAGCAGACGGCGCCGGCGATCAGGCCGATGGCGAGGGCGCCGAGCGGGCTGACGGCGCCGCACGCGGGGGTGATGGCGACGAGGGCCGAGATCAGGCCGGAGGCGGCGCCCATGCTGCTGGCGCTGCCGAGCCTGATGCGTTCCACCAGGGCCCACGCCAGGAGGCCGGTGCATGCGGCGACGGCGGTGTTCAGGAACACCACGGATGCGGACTGCCCGGCGGTGAGCGCGGAACCGGCGTTGAAGCCGAACCAGCCGGCCCACAGAAGTCCTGCCCCGACCAGTACCAGCGGACGGCTGTGCGGCTTGGTGTGCTCGCTCTTGGGCCAGCCGGCGCTGCGTCCCAGGACCAGGGCGAGGGCCAGGGCCGCGATGCCGGCGTTCATGTGGACGGCGGTTCCGCCGGCGAAGTCGACGGCCTTGAGGCTGTTGACGATCCATCCGCCGGTCACTGAGCCGTCCGCCGAGCTGAACGCGAAGACCCAGTGGGCGACAGGGAAGTAGACCAGGGTGGCCCAGAGGGCGGCGAAGGTCATCCATGCGCGGAATTTCATTCGTCCGGCGGCTGCTCCGGCGATGATGGCGGTGGTGATGCCGGCAAAGAACAGCTGGAAGGCGGCGAACAGTGCTGCTGGTATGGGCGCGTTCGGGTCCTCGGTCAGCAATTGCTCCATCCCGAAGTACTCGGTGATGCCCCCGAGGAGTCCGGCACCGGCGATGGAATTGCCGAAGACCATGGAGTAGCCGAACACGGCCCACAGGACGGCGACGATGCTCATGCCGCCGAAGCACATCATCATCATGTTCAGGATTCTGCGGGACCCGACCATGCCGCCGTAGAACAGGGCAAGGCCGGGGATCATGATGCACAGCAGTGCACTCGCGGCGAGGATCCAGGCGACGTCTCCAGAATTCATGGAACTCCAATCAAAAGGGTGGCTGTCTGCCGACAGTTGAGGCCGGGTAGAGCGTCTTCGCGGCTTCACCTCACGTCAGCGAGGAAGCAAACAGGCGATTCCGCTTCGCGGAAAGGGTAGGTGTGTTGTCCCCGGTCCCGATATCCGCCTAAGTCGGCAGTATCCAAAGTAACCGTGGGATGAAACCATGATTCTCGACAGTGAACGATGGCGGGTTTCGCGCGCGTTAACTTTCTGTTGCATTCGCCGCCCGATCGCGACACGCGGATTTAACGCTGGAGGCGCACGCCGGTAACATCACTTTGACTACTGTGGTTCAACAGCGTTTCCCCCTAGGTAACACGAATTGAACAGGACAGTTCCGATGACCAGTATCGCAACCCCTGAAGTACCAACCGAGCAATCGGTGCCGGCCGAGGCCGGACAGATCTCCCTCGCGGACATTGCGAAGGCCCATGACGTGCGGTTCCTGCTGGCGACGTTCGTGGACATGACCGGCAAACCGTGCGCGAAGCTGGTTCCGGTCGAAGCCGCGGATGAGCTCGAGGCCGGTGCCATGGGCTTCGCCGGCTTCGCGGCAGGGCTGATCGGGCAGAAGCCGCAGGACTCGGACCTCATCGCAGTACCCGACCTCACATCCTTCACGCCCGTGCCCTTCATCAGGGAGGGCTTGGCGATTATCCACTGCGACCCGCACGTGGACGGCACGCCCTGGCCCTTCGCCCCGAGGGTCATCCTGAAAAACACGCTCGCCCGGCTGGCTGAGCAGGGCATGCGGGCCAAGGTGGGCGCGGAAGTGGAGTACTTCCTGGTCAACAAGAACGCGGACGGCTCCCTGAGCACCGCCGATGCGAGGGACGATTCACCCCACCCCTGCTACGACGCCCGCGGCGTCACCCGCATGTACGACCACCTCACCTCCATCTCTGAGGCGATGAACGGGCTGGGCTGGGGCAACTACGCCAATGACCACGAGGACGCTGCCGGGCAGTTTGAACAGAACTTCAACTATGCCGACGCCCTCACCACGGCCGACCGCGTCGTCACCCTGCGCTACATCCTGAACATTCTCGCCGAACAGCGCGGCATGACCGCCACGTTCATGCCCAAGCCCTTCACGGACCGGACGGGCACCGGCCTGCACTTCCATTTGTCCCTGTGGTCCGGCGCCGAGGCGCTGTTCCCCGGGGACGACGGCGGACGCGGCCTGGGGCTCTCGGAGCTCGCCTACTCGTTCATCGGCGGAATCCTCAACCACGCCCCGGCCCTCCAGGCGTTCCTCGCTCCCACCGTCAATTCTTACAAACGCTCCGGGGCGACCACGAGCTCCTCCGGCGCCACGTGGTCCCCGCGGAGGGCCTCGTTCGGGGGCAACGACCGCACTCATATGATCCGTGTCCCGGACGATAAGCGGATCGAACTCCGGTCCGGGGACGGCTCCGCCAACCCCTACCTCGCCATCGCCACGGCGCTCGAGGCCGGGCTGGACGGCGTCGCCAGCGGAACCGATCCCGGTTCCCCGTCCGGCCCGGGCGAAGCCCGGCCGGAGGCCCATTTCCTGCCCGCGACACTCCTGCACGCCGTCGAGGCCCTGCGCCGCGACCCGGTGATCCTTGCCAGCCTCAGCGGCGACGAGCAGGTCGGTAAGTACTACGCCGATGCCAAGGAAGAGGAGTTCCTGAGCTGGCACAACCAGGTCAGCGACTGGGAAATCCGCACCTACCTGACTTCAATCTGACCAAACCCCCGAGTAAAGGACACACAATGTGTGGAATCGCCGCGCTGCAGCTGCGCAACCCTTCGCTGCATCCCCAGATGGGCAGCCTCCTGTCTTCCATGATGTGCCAGATCGTGGACCGGGGACCGGACTCCGCCGGCCTGGCCGTCTACGACACCCCGGGCCTCGTCTCCCAGGGCACCTCCACGCTTAGCCTCCTGGGCAAGGACCAGGGCATCCCGCTGGATGCCATCACCGCGGCGCTGGAAACCCTGCTGCCCGCCTCCGCCGCCACCGCCGTCAGAGTGGTGGGGGATACCACCCTGGTGAGCGCCGCCGTCGAGACCGAACTGCTGGTGAAAGCCGTCAGGGAGACCCTCCCGGGCTCCACCATCATCGGGCGCGGCGAGCACGTGGCCGTCATGAAGAGCGTGGGCCACCCGATGGACATCGCCGCCGAACACGGACTGGAGGCCATGGCCGGGACCCAGGGCCTGTCCCACACCCGCATGGCCACCGAATCCGCGGTGACCGCCGGCGGTTCCCATCCCTTCTCCGTCGCCGACGACCTCTGCCTGGTCCACAACGGCTCGTTCTCCAACCACGCCACCATCCGCCGCGACCTGCTGCGTGAAGGCGTGGTCTTCGACTCCGACAACGACACCGAAGTCGGTGCCCGCTACATCGCATCCCGCCTGGAGCAGGGCGACGACCTGGAAACCGCCCTCATCACCCTGGGCAAGGTCTTCGACGGCTTTTACACCCTCGTCGTCACCACCGCCGAAAGCATGGCCGTGGTCCGGGACCCCATCGCCTGCAAGCCGGCCATCATCGCCGAAACAGACGACTACGTGGCCATGGCCTCCGAATACCGTGCCCTGGCAGCCCTGCCCGGCATCGAAACAGCCCGCATCTTTGAACCGGAACCCGGAAAGGTCTACACATGGTCACTCTGACAGCCCCCGAAACCCACGCCCCGGCAGGAGCAGCGCAGGAAAGCGCTGTGGTTGACTCCTTCAGCGTCGACCTCGCCGACAGCCCGGTCCGGGACTTGAACCAGGCCCTGCACAACGCCACAGACGGCGAGTCCTGGACCGTCACCAACTCGGGCGGAAAGCACAGCCTCGCCGTTGGAATCAACGCCGCCGTCAGGGTCACCATCAACGGCCATGCCGGCTACTACGCGGCCGGGATGCACCAAAAAGGCCAGGTGACCGTCACCGGCAATGCCGGCGTCGGCCTCGCGGAAAACATCATGTCCGGCAGGGTCCACGTCAAGGGCGATGCGTCCCAGTCGGCCGCGGCCACCGGCCACGGCGGACTCGTGGTCATCGACGGCAACGCCGGCGCCCGCTGCGGGATTTCCATGAAGGGCGTGGACATCGTGGTCGGCGGCAGCATCGGCCACATGTCAGCCTTCATGGCCCAGGCCGGCCGGCTGGTGGTCTGCGGCGACGCCGGAGATGCCCTCGGCGACTCCATTTACGAGGCCCGGATCTACGTCAAGGGAACCGTCGCGTCCCTCGGTGCGGACTGCATCGAAAAGCCGATGGAATCCGAACACCTCGAGGAACTCGAAGGGCTGCTCAGCGCGGCGGGCCGGACGGAGAACCCCGCGGATTTCAAGCGCTACGGATCGGCACGGAACCTTTACCACTTCAGCGTCCACAACTCGACGTCGTACTAAATAAGGACAAGCCCATGACCATTACTTCACTGCCCCAGGACACGGTTCTCCCCTCCCAAGGCGTTCCCGCCCGGCACACCGAAGAGCTCGGCTTGCGCGAATCGGCCACCTTCGACCGTGCCACCATCGCCGACATCCAGCGTGCCGCCGCCACCGGCGTGTACGACATCCGCGGATGGGGCGCCAAGCGCAAGGTCCCGCACTTTGACGACCTGCTGTTCCTTGGCGCCTCCATGTCCCGCTACCCGCTGGAGGGCTACCGCGAAAAGTGCGACACCGACGTCGTCCTCGGCGACCGGCACGCCTCCCGGCCGCTGCACCTGCAGACCCCGGTGACCATCGCCGGCATGAGCTTCGGCGCCCTGTCCGCCAACGCCAAAGAGGCACTGGGCCGCGGCGCCAGCGAGGTGGGCACCTCCACCACCACCGGCGACGGCGGCATGACCCCCGAGGAGCGCGGCCAGTCCAAGCACCTGGTCTACCAGTACCTGCCCTCCCGCTACGGCATGAATCCGGATGACCTGCGCAAGGCCGACGCGATCGAAATCGTGCTCGGCCAGGGCGCCAAGCCCGGTGGCGGCGGCATGCTGCTGGGCCAGAAGATCACCGAGCGCGTCGCCGGGATGCGCACCCTGCCCGTGGGCATCGACCAGCGCTCCGCCAGCCGGCACCCCGACTGGACCGGACCGGACGACCTGGAAATCAAGATCGGCGAACTGCGCGAAATCACCGACTGGAAGACCCCCATCTATGTCAAGATCGGCGCCTCCCGCCCCTACTACGACACCGCCCTGGCCGTGAAAGCCGGAGCCGACGTCGTCGTGGTCGACGGCATGCAAGGCGGCACCGCCGCGACCCAGCAGGTCTTCATCGAAAATGTGGGCATCCCCACCCTGGCCGCCATCCCGCAGGCCGTCCAGGCCCTGCAGGTACTGGGCGTCCACCGCAAGGTCCAGCTGATCGTCTCCGGCGGCATCCGCACCGGCGCCGACGTCGCCAAGGCCATGGCCCTGGGCGCCGACGCCGTCGCCATCGGCACCTCGGCACTAATCGCACTGGGCGACAACGATCCCCGCTACGCCGCCGAATACGCCGCCCTCGGCTCCGCCTCAGGCTTCTACGACGACTTCCAGGACGGCCGCGACCCCGCCGGCATCACCACCCAGGACCCCGAACTCTCCTCCCGCCTCGACCCGATCGCAGGCGGACGCCGCCTGGCCAACTACCTCCGGGTCCTGACCATGGAGGCCCAGACCATCGCCCGGGCCTGCGGAAAATCCCATCTGCACAACCTCGAACCCGAAGACCTGGTAGCCCTCACCATCGAAGCCTCCGCCATGGCCCGGGTTCCCCTGGCCGGCACCAGCTGGATTCCCGGAGCGAAATAGTGACCGAATCCTCTGAATATGTTGTGATCGGTGCCGGCCTGGCCGGCGCCGCCACCGCCTGGCAACTCGCCGCACGCGGCCACGACGTGACCATCCTGGAACGCACGGTGCCGGCCAGTCACGACGGCAGCTCGCACGGGTCCGCCCGGATCTTCCGTTACGCCTACCCGGATGAGTTCTACACGAAGGCGGTCATCGAGTCCAAGTTCCTGTGGGACGAACTCGACCGGGCCAGCGGGCTTGAACTGATCACCCCGTTCGGCGCGGTGGACTACGGCCCCGAACGGCAACCGGAGCACCTGGCCCGGGTACTCGCTGCCGCCGGCGTGGAGCACGAACTCCTCAGCGCCGCCGAAGCCAGGGCACGCTGGCCCCACATCGCCTTCGACACCTCCGTGCTCTGGCACCCCGGCGCCGGCGTGATCGACGCCGAACGCTCGGTCAACGCGATGATCGACCAGGCCGTGACGCATGGCGCCAGGCTGCTGACCGGCTGGAACGTCACGAGCGTGGACAAACGCGATTCCGGCTATCGGGTGAGCTCCGAGACAGGGGAGGAGATCGACGCCGGGAACGTCATTGTCAGCGCCGGCGGCTGGCTGCCCGGGCTCCTGGAACGGCTCGGGCTTCCCGCAGGGTTCCTCGCGGGACTGCCCGAGATCACCGTCCGGCAGGAGCAGGCCTACCACTTCCGCTACCCCGAGTCCTCCGGCGGCGAGCCCTGGCCCACCTTCATCCACAAGAGCGCGGAAATCCAGACCTACGGCCTGCCCGGCGGACGGGACGCCGGTTTCGCCGGGCAGAAGGTCGCCGAATACAACGGCGGAAAATTCATCCCCTCCGCCGCCGCTCAGACCGGCACCGTGGACCCGGAGAACCGGCGCCGCGTGGTGGACTACGTGCAGAAGTACCTCCCCGGACTCGACCCCGAGCCCTACGCCGAGACCACCTGCCTATTCACCAACACCCCAACCGAGGACTTCCTCATCGACCGGGCCGACGGCCTGACGGTGCTGTCTCCATGCTCGGGGCACGGCGCGAAGTTCGCCCCGCTGATCGGGCAATGGGCGGCCGACCTGGCCACCGGCACCGGCGAGGTCCCTGCCCGGTTCCGCCAGGCAACCGCCCGGATCGGCGCCAACTAACCGGTTAGCACCAGTTAACCTTCAGCGCCGGCTGACCCGGCACGCCAACCCGGCACGCCCATGAACACACCTACAGAAACGGACAAGCCAGTGACCTCCCCAGCGACCAAACCGGCCACCGACACCGTCTCCGGCCTCATGCGGGACATCTCCGGCACCGGGATAGACCGGCGCCGCGGCGGGTACTCCCGCCCGGTCTTCTCGAACGCCGAAACCGAACTGCGCAGCTGGTTCATCGAGCAGGCCGGCAGGCGCGGATTGGATGTCACCACGGATAACAACGGGATCATCTGGGCCTGGTGGGACACCGCGACCGGTACGCGCAGGGACGCCGTCGTTACCGGAAGCCACCTCGACTCCGTTCCGGGTGGCGGCGAGTACGACGGCCCCCTGGGTGTTGCCTCCGCGCTGGCGGCCGTCGACATCCTCAAACACCGGGGCATCCGACCCCGCAGTCCCCTGGCCATCGCCGTCTTCCCCGAAGAGGAAGGCTCCCGCTTCGGCGTCGCCTGCCTAGGTTCGCGCTTGCTCACCGGCGCCCTGGACCCGGACAAAGCCCGCAACCTCAAGGACGCGGACGGCAACACCTACGCCGACGTGGCCGCCGCCAACGGACAGGACCCCCGGTTCATCGGCGCCGACCGCACAACCCTCCAGCAGCTGGGCATGTTCGTTGAACTCCACGTCGAACAGGGGAGAGGCCTGGCTGACTTGGACCGGCCGGTCGCCATCGGCTCCTCCATCCTGGGCCACGGCCGGTGGAAGCTCTCAGTGCACGGGCAGGGCAACCACGCCGGAACCACCCTCATGAACGACCGGAAAGACCCGATGATCGCCGCGGCCAAGATCATGATCGGCATCCGCGACACTGCCTCGAAGTACCGGGACGCACGCGCGACCGTGGGCCGGCTCCAGCCCGTCCCCGGCGGCACCAACGTCATCGCCTCCCGGGTTGACCTGTGGATAGACCTCCGGCACCCACGGGACGAAGTGACCGCTGCCCTGGTCGAGTCCATCCACCTCAACGCCCAGGTCATCGCCGCAGAGGAAGGGTGCACCGTTAGCTTCGGCACCGAATCGCTGAGCCCCACTGTGCACTTCGACACGGGCCTGCGTGGCCGGCTGCAGGCGCTGCTTCCCGTCGCGCCTGTCCTGGACACGGGCGCGGGCCATGACGCGGGAGTGCTCGCCGGCCACATCCCCACCGCCATGCTGTTCGTCAGAAACCCCACCGGAATTTCGCACTCGCCGGAGGAACTCGTGGAGGACCAGGACGCCGAGGCCGGGGCGGCCGCCCTGGCAGACGTTCTCGCGGGCCTGCTGGGAGAGGCCCGCATGATCGGATAGAAGCCGTGGCTGACGCCTATGATGGCTGGGTGATCAATCAGACTGGCGGAGAGACGGACGTTCCTGTAGAGGCAGCGGCAGAAGATGTGGCAGGCAAACTGGAACGCATCATTGCCGGTCAGCTCCGACGCTACAGGACAGCCCACGGGCTGTCGGCCGCCGAACTCGCAGCCCGGACGGGGCTGTCCAAAGCGATGATCTCCAAGATCGAGTCGGCCAGCACATCGTGCTCGCTGACCACTCTGCAGCGCCTGGCCGACGGGCTGAAAATTCCAGTCACGGCCCTGTTCCGGGGCGCCGACACCGACCGTGATGCCACCTTCACCAAGAACGGCCAGGGCAGCCTGACCGTGCGCAGCGGAACACAACACGGCCACGAGTACCGGGTGCTCGGCACCCTCAAGGGACGCACTGACGCCCTCGAACCGACACTCGTCACGCTGACCGATGCCTCCGGCGTCTTCCCGCTGTTCCAGCACCCCGGAACGGAATTCATCTACATGCTCTCCGGGAGAATGATCTACGGCCACGGCGCCTACGAATACACCATGGAGGCCGGGGACTCGCTGCTCCTCGACGGCGAAGGACCCCACGGCCCGTTAGAGCTGCTCGACCTGCCGATCAAATTCCTGGCCATTGCGGCAAGGTGACTTGGCTGAACGGTGACGCGCCGGAACCGACTCGTTCCCCCATTGCTCGTTGCCGGGGTCGGTTCGTTCCTGACTGGGAGTTCTCGCAGTTACTGCAACTCCCGTGGTTCGAACGCCGATAATGGACGTTATGTAAAGCTAAACAGTGATTATTGCATCTGATGAACGATGGCTCCTCCTCCGCCCATTGCCACCCGGTATCGCGTCGCTTGAAGCCGAAGTGTGCCTGTGACCTGCGGAAACACCGTGTGAATGGTCGGGCCGGGCCCACTCGTGAGCCCATCGCGCAGTCCTCAAGAACTGGTGTGCATCAGGCTGGAATAGCCCTCTGATCCGTGGATTTGCGCGGATCCTGCATTAATTGCATGATTCTTGCATCCAATGCAATGTATCAGGAGGGTTCGTGGCGGTCGATTCAGCGGGACGGGTGCTCGACTTCGGCGCTGTGCGTTTCCTTCACCCGGAGGACCACGTGTTCACCCAGATGCTCACTGGCTGGCGCAACCAGCAGTTGAGCCGGAACCTGGCGTTTGGCACCATCGAGGGCCGGGAACGGCTGGTGACGCGGTTCCAGGAGTCCACGAACGAGTATCCATGGCAGTGGACGCCGACCCATGTGGATGAGTTCTTCGGGGATCTTCGCAGCGTGAAGCATGCCGCGCAGTCCACCATCCGAAGCTACCAGGCAGCACTGAGGGCGTTCTGCGCCTACGCAGCGTCGCCTGAGTATGGCTGGGACCGGGTCTGCGAACAGTACTTCGGAACACACCCTTCGCAGGTCTGCTTTGACTGGAACACCGCGGTCCATGCGCAGGCGACAGAGTCAGCTCCTGTCCGGCGCCCGTTCACCAGGCAGGAGCTGCAGGCCTTCTTTGACCGGGCCGACGACGAGGTGGACCGGATCGCGACCCTGGGTCGCAAGGGCTGGCTGCCGGCCTACCGCGACACTGTCCTGTTCAAGGTGGCCTACAGCTGGGGCCTGCGACGCAATGAGGTCAGGCACCTCCAGATCGTGGATTTTGCCCGGAACCCGCACGCCCGGGAGTTCGGCAAGTACGGGGTGCTGCAGGTCCGCTATGGCAAGGCCATGCGGGGTTCTCCCCCGAAACGCCGCAGCGTCCTGACGGTGTTTGACTGGTCGGCGGAGATCATCGCCGATTGGCTGGAACGCGGCCACCGGCACATGACTGACGGGCTGGACCTATTCCCGTCCGAGCGCGGAACCCTGGTTTCCGAGACGGCGCTGAACCGCAGGTTCAACCGCTACTGCGAAGACCTGGACCTCTCCCCCGGACTGGACATCCACTCCCTGCGCCGCTCCTATGTCACCCATCTGATCGAAGCCGGCATGGACCCCCTGTTCGTCCAGCACCAGGCTGGACACGAGCACGCCTCGACCACGGCCCTCTATACCTCCGTCTCCAGCGACTACCGCGTCAAAACACTGCGCCGCGCCCTGGACTCAACCGTCCGGGACGCACTGGCCGGGATGGAAGACTAACCTCATGAAACGAGAGATCGACTACCGGTGGCGGCTCGCCGAACTCATGGCAGCCCGAGGAATGCACAACAGCACCGACCTGAGCCCGTTGCTGAAAGAACGCGGCATCGAACTCTCTGCCTCCCAGGTCTACCGGCTCGTCACCCAGCGCCCGGAACGCGTTTCACTCATGATGGTCGCCGCCCTCTGCGACATCTTCTCCTGCGGACCCGAGGACCTCGTCACCGTCACGGCAACAGATGCCAAGGTCCGTAAGGTCGCCTCCGACGCCAACGTCGTGGACCTAAACAAGACCATCCGGCCCAAACGCGCCCGCGTGATCCGCGATGACGGCTGAGATCACCCCGCGACCCTTCAGGCGCGGCCGCCCCCGCACCACAGGAGCGTTCACCTGTGACAGGTGCTCGAGGGCGGCCGGCCGGCACCGGGCCAGCTGGCCCGAAGGCAGGATCTGCGGGACCTGCTTCACCGCAGCCATGCGCACGCACGGCCCCTGCCCGGGCTGCGGCACGGACCGCATGCTCCCCGGACGATCCCCGGCCCACGGTAACGCACCCGTCTGCGTTGACTGCGCGGGCATCACGCAGGACTACCACTGCGGGACCTGCGGCACGGAAACCGAGCACTACCGCCAGGACACCTGCGCCCGCTGCTCGCTACGGGACGACCTCACGGTGCTGTTGCG